>CAYGXT010000284.1:0-4765 GCA_964353695.1 uncultured Myxococcaceae bacterium | reverse complement strand
AGAGAGAAGCAGCGCTCCACTGGACGGCCGACGGGATCGCAGACGCGCCCAAACGAGTGCGCCCAGCAGCGCCAGCACGACGAGCAGATAGAGGCAGACGTCCGACACCGATACACGGAAGCCAGGCCAGCCTCCCGTATGCTCCCGGTAGCCCAGGAAGGCGTCGATGGGGATTGCCGCGAGGCCGACGAAGAGCAGCAGCAGGATGTCGCAGGCGCGGCGCGGCGCGAAACGTGCGATCGCGCCGAGACCCACGAGGCCCGTGAGCCCGCCGAGGCCGAGCAGGGCGCCCCGGGGAGAGCTCGCTCCCGCTGCAACCAGCGCCACGGCAAAGAGCGCGGCGGCAACGAGCAGCCCCGTTTGCGGTGGCGTGGCTGTACCCGACACGACCACTTCGGTTCTCTCCGACGGTCCCGGCATGCCTGCTCCAGTCGCACGGGTCTAGGCGTTTCCATCGGCTTCCGACGGCCGCGTCTGGAGTGCCGATCTTGAGCCTCGGTGGCCCCGCACCTCCGCTTTCGTCACGCCACGTTAGCCCTTGTGGCTGCCGCCGGGCTGCTCGTTTGGGCAGGATAGACGAGTGGATTCAGCTCAAGGTCTGAAGCGAAAAGCCTACAAATTCTCCATCTAGGGGTAAGCCCGCGTAGGTCGGTCCCCCATTGCGGACTATAATGTCGATATGCGATGGATGTGGCTGCTCTTTGCTGTGCTGCTCGCCTTGGTCCTGCCCCTCGCGCTCCTCGGCGACACCCATACGGTTTCGTCGCCGCGCATAGGACCCTCTGCGAATCGGGGCAGTGCATTGGATGCGCTTCGCGCCGCGGCCTGCGGCTCTGAGGAGCTGCGCCGCGTAGCTGGGGGCATCGAGCCCTGCCTCGAAACCGGTCGCCCGGAGGCGCGGCCTGCGCTCGCGGCGTCGAGACCCTTCGCAGCGCTTCCCGCGGCAGCCGGCGACGGGACACTCGTCGGGCGCCAGCGTCTCGTCACGCTCGGCCCCGTAGCGATCGACTTCGTGGCCTACCTCTCGTCGGGCCTCGTCGTGGGGGGCCTTCTCTGCTTCGTCGATGACGGCCAGCCGCGCTCGACCGTAATCCACCTGCACGGCGGCTTCGGCGGCATCTTCGTCAACCCCGACGGCGGTGACACGGTCGGCACCTGCTACCGCTGGGCAGCGCAGAATGGCCGTACGGCCTTCGTGCCCTCCTTCCGCGGACAGGACGGCGGCCAGGGGCGGCCTGAGCTCTGCCTGGGCGAGGCCGACGACGTGGCGGCAGGGGCAGTCTTCCTGCGCGGGCTCGACGTCGTGGACCCGGATCGCCTGGCGCTCGTCGGCGGCTCCATGGGCGCGTGCGTCGCGCTGCGCGCAGGCACGAAGATCCCGAACCTGCGCGCCGTGGTGGCGATCGCGCCCCCGACGGACTGGAAGTCGCTCGTCACCTTCCATCGGAAGGCGTACGCACCCAGCGTGGAGACGCGCTGCGACGGCAGCCATCTCGACTGGAACACGGGCGGCCCCCCGTTTGCCGACGTCGTCGACGGCATCATCTGCGGTCACACGGGCTGCAGTGACGACGAGTACAACCGGCGCTCTCCGATCCCGGACCTCGTGAACGCGACGAATCCCACACTCGTGCTGGCCGCCGAGGCCGACAACCTCGTCCCCGTGCAGCAGCAGCTGCTGTGGTCGGGACTGCGCCAGGGGATGGGCAACAACGTAGCGGTGGACGTTCGCGAGCGTTGTTCCGCGGTCTCGGCGCCTCCCCTCGCCCGGGACGCGCTGCTCTACGTGCCGGGCGCCTATCACCTGATGGAGACCGGGCCGTTGATCTCCGGGCTCGTGTATCTGAGCGACCTCCTCGATGCCGCGAGCGCACCGCCGGGGCAGGGGCTCTGAACGTGCGTAGGCTTAGGGGCGCGACCAGACTGGCCGCACCGGCGGGACAGCTTCAGAGCGAGGCGTAGATCGCGCGCACCAGAGCGCGGGCCGGAGCCACCAGCAGCCTCGGCTGCGGGTGCGGGCGGTTCGGCGTGTAGGCGAAGGCGAGCCGGCGCTCGGGGTCGGCGAAGGCAAATGCGCCGCCGGAACCTGTATGTCCGAAGCTGCGCGCTCCGGTCGCGATGTCGAGGTGTTTCGAGTCGAGCATGAAGCCCAGGCCGAAGCGCGAGCGGATGCCGAACACGAGGTCGCGGCCCTCGGACTGCGTGCGCGTGGCGCGCGCGAGGGCCGCAGGCCGCAGCAGGAAGGAGCTACCGCTCTCGCCGCCGCAGGCCAGCACGCCGTAGAACTTCGCCAGGGCGCGTGCGTTGGCGATGCCGTTGATGGCCGGCATCTCAGCCGCACGCCACGCACGCGTGTCCAGCTTTGCATCACGCTGCGGCGGGTTGGTGAGCAGGCGCAGCCGCATCGGCATCCTGCCGGGTGTGCGGAGCCAGTAGAGGAGCACGGAGAGCGCAATCCCCATCGATCCGGCGGCGATCGGGGCCGTACGTGCATCGAGTTCCGGGGGCGTGCCGAGATGGAGATCGAGCCCGAGAGGCGCCGCCACCTCCTCGCGCAGGAAGGTGCCGATGCTCCGGCCGTCCACGCGCCGAAGCAGCTCGCCGGCGAGCCAGCCCCAGGTGATGGCGTGATAGCCGAGCGCACTTCCCGGCGGCCACCAGGGCCGCTCCGCGGCCAGCGCCTCGGTCATGCTGCGCCAGTCGACATGCGCGTCGACCGGCAAACGTGCGCGTAGCGCCGGCAGACCGGCCTGGTGGGCGAGCATCTCCGACACCGTGATGTGTTGTTTGTCAGAAGCCGCGAACTCCGGCCAGTACTCGGCGACGGGAGCGTCGACGTCGAGACGTCCGCGGTCGGCGAGCATCGCCAGGCAGGCAGCGACCAGGCCTTTCGTGACGGAGAAGACATTGACCAGGGTGTCGCGCTCCCACGGCGTGGTCCGTGCTTCGTCCTGGAAGCCGCCCCAGAGATCGACCACCGGGCATCCGTCCGAGACGACGCAGACCGCAGCGCCGAGCTCGCCGTGTCGCCGAAACCCCGCCTCGAACGCCTCTCGCACGGCCATGAACCGCGGCTCGCACATGCCCGCGGCCGGCCCCTGCATTACACGGCCTGCGGCCGCAGCAGGTCGAGACGGGGGAGCACCTGGCGACGGATCACCTCCGCCCACGCGTACTCGCGTGCCGTCGCTCGGCCGGCGCGCCGGATCGCCCGCTCCTCGCCCGGGTTCGCGCGCAGGCGCCGGAAGAGCCCGACGAACTCCAGCGGATCGGCCGTCTGCATCACCAGAGCGTTGCGGCCCGGCACGGCGTAGTCCTCGCCCGAGCAGCCGGTACATGCGACGCCGCCAGCCGCCATGGTTTCGAGCCCGACCAGGCCGAAAGGCTCGCGGCCGCTGTTGGCGAGAACGGTGTCCGCGCCCTGGAAGAGCACGCGCCGCGCCTCGGGGTCGAGAGGCGTGCGCAGGTTCACGACGTCGGCGTCCTCGAGGCTCTCGAGCTGCGCGAGGAGCCCCCGTGCTCCCTTCTCGCGCACGCTCCGCTCGACGACGCGCAGGCCTGTAGCGTGCGCCGCGGCAAGTACTTCATGCCCATGGGCCTCGGCGCCGCCGCGCGCGATGAGGAGCGGCCGTTCGCCCTGCGTCCGGAGCGCGGTCACGATCTCGAGTGCACCGAGCCAGCGCTTGTCGGGATCGAAGCGCGCGACCTTCGCGAGCACGGTACGCCCCTCGAGATGGCGCCCGAAGCTGCGCACGGCGGCGGCCTCCGGCGGTCGGAACGCATCGGGCGACAGGCCGTTCGGGATCACGATCGGATCCACGCCGTGCTCCCACATGCAGTGCTTCATATAGCGGCTCACGGTCGTGATCACCGAAGCAAGATCGAGCTGCGGCCAGTCGATCCGATCGAAGCCGAAGACGTTATTGGCGTTCCAGAGTACGCTGGCGCGCTCGCGCAAGCCGGCCCTTCGGAGCAGCCAGTCGAGGTGGAGTACGGCGTCGGCCGTATGCCATTCCTCTGCGAAGATCACGGCCTCGCCGCCGGTACGCAGGTGCGGCAGCAGTACCTGCTCCAGCAGGTAGGGTGGCAGCGTACGCACGAAGTCCGCACGCTTGCCTTCCTCCCCGTCGTAGACGCCGCCGCGATGATGACGGCTGATCCACTGACACCAGCGGTGCAGGTGGAGAGACTCTCGACGCTCGTGGCCGGGCCGTTCCGGGTCGCCCACGAACCACAGGTGAGTCTCGAAGCCAAGGGCCGCCAGCGCCTCGGTGAGGCCGTCGATGCGACTCGCGATGCCACCGGCGCGTGCGTAGCCGTCGGGGCCCTCGAAAGAGAGGACGTGGAACTGCAGGGCGTCTCCTCTCCGCGGCCCGGGCTGGAACCGGTCCGGGATCTGGGTCTCTTCCCGGATGCGACCCGCTCGCACTCGCGGTCGGTCCCTCATCGACCCGAGCGCGTGCACGCTTGAAGCATAGGACTCAGAGCGGGCGCCGCATCCGGGTTCCGACCTATGCTGCGGCGTGCGGGGGCCCGCGTTCTTCGGAGGATCCGCCCATGCCGACGAGCAAGCCGACTCCACGCCTGCGCAGTCGGCGGCGCCTCGCAGAGCGGGAGCGCCTCGTGGAGTGCCAGGACGGCGCGAGGGACTGGCGTCGCTTCGGGCCCTACCTCTCGGAGCGACAATGGGGCACGGTGCGCGAGGATTACAGCGCGCACGGCAACGCGTGGGAGTATTTTCCCCACGACCATGCGCGAAGCCGCG
>CAYGXT010000283.1:0-4789 GCA_964353695.1 uncultured Myxococcaceae bacterium | reverse complement strand
CGGGTCCAGATCGCCGGGCCTCTCCGCGGCCCATCCGCCCGTCCCGCCTCTTCCCCCATTCTCAAAGCCGCCTTGCCAGCCGCCGCCTCGTCCGGAAAGACACCAAAGAGCGTGGGCCCGCTCCCCGACATGCCCACCGCCACGGCCCCGGCCCCGGCGATCTGCTGTCGCAGCCGCAGGAGAGGAGGGCAGAGTCGGAGCGCCGCCGGCTCGAGATCGTTCTCGAGAAGCCTCGCGAGCGCTTCCGGCTCGAGGGGCCCTTCGGGCGGCCTGACGGTAGGCCCGGGGCCTTGGGGAGTCAACGCGCCCGCAAGTGCGTCGAACGCCGCATAGACCGCCGCCGTCGCGAGGCCGATCCCCGGATGGACCAGCAGCAGCACCAGGGGCCGGAGGCCGGGGACGGGCTCGATCTGCTCGCCGATCCCGCGCACCAGGGCCGGCCGCGGATCGAGAAAGAACGGCACGTCGGCGCCGAGGCGAAGGGCGAGAGCAGCGAGGACCTCTGGCCGTACGGCGCCCGGAAGCAGAGCCGCCAGCGCCCGGAGCACTGCCCCGGCATCACTCGAGCCGCCACCTAGCCCGGCCTGGGCGGGAATCCATTTTTCCAGCTCGAGGACGACCCTGAGATCCGGCCTGCCTGCCGCGCCCAGGAAGGCCTCGGCGGCCTGGGCAGCAAGGTTCGAGTCGTCAGCCGGAACACCCGCCGCCCTCTCCCCGGACACGGCCAGCGTGACGCGCCCCACCGCATCGGGCCGCAGGGTCTCGAGCTCGACCCGTAGCCGATCCGCGAGATCGAGTGGGACGAAAAGGCTCTCAAGCAGGTGATAGCCGTCTGCCCGTCGGCCGTGGATCCGGAGCCCGAGGTTGACCTTTGCCGGCGCGCTCACGACGAGCGCCGCGGCCTGCTTCACCTCGGCGCGTCCACGAAGCGCAGCCGAAGCTCGTAGAGAAGGCTCTCGAGCAGGTGAGACTCCTGGGCGTCGAGGTTTCCGCGCGTCTTGAGCTGGAGCACCTCGAGCGTGTCGATGGTCTGCCGCGCCAGGGCGCGGTTCGGCGGTGCGGGCTTTCCTGTCTCGGGGTCCGGGACCATTCCGAGGTGGTAGAAGGCCGAGGTCGAGAGCGAGAGGATGAAGGTAGAGAAATCGATCTGAGGGAGCGGCTCCGGCCCATTCTTCGCCTGTTCACTCATGATTCGGTGCCGCCCCGTTGCCGCCGCCATTCGGGGACGGCGCATGCTGCGAGTGAGTCTCTGGCGCCCCCGTGCGCCGCGATTCGGCCGCCATGCTGGACATCTGGCGATGCGCCCCGATCATCCTCTGCACGACGGTATAGGTGCCAAGTACGCCGATCACCCAGAGAATCGGCACCATGACGTTGAGGATCGCGCCGATGGCGAGCAGACCGATGCGCTCGCCTCGCTCTAGCAGCCCGCCGTCCACCTGCGGCACCCAGTACTCGGCCCGCGCCTTGGCATAGGAGACCAGGACGGTTGCGACGAGGGCCCAGCACGTGAGGAGCAGGTAGACGATCTCGCCCTCGCTTCCGTAGTGGACCGCGATCCCAATCAGAAGCGTCATGTCCGCGAGACGGTCGAGGGTCGAATCGAGGAAGGCCCCGAAGGCAGAGGTCGTGCCGAAATGACGGGCAATCACCCCGTCCACGAGGTCGAAGGCCCCGCCGGCCAGCATCAGCACGCCGGCCCACTCGAACTCGCCCAGCCCGAAAGCCACGCTAGCACCCAGCGAAACCAACGTGCCCAGGACGGTGAGCGCGTTGGGGTCGAGGGGACGCCGAAACAGGAACGGAAGCGCGGCCTTGAGCCAGGCGTCGAGGCGATCGCCGAGCCTGGCCTTGATCACGGTAGCCCCCTACTCCCTCGGTCTCTCGGCGGCCTTCTCGTCCGCGACGTTCGCCGCGGGCACGGACTCATCGACCTTGGACGCGGCGTCCGGAAGCGCCGCAAGCTCCTTCTCGAGCTCCTCGGCTGAGATCCAGCTCCGGCGTCGCAGGGCTCGGCGATCGAGCCGCAGCCCTTTCAAGTGTTCGTGGACCAATTCAGTTTCTCCCGCTGGTTGCCGACGCAGAGCCTAGCAAATTGACACTCGAGGAAGGGCTCCGGTAGATTTGCGGGGTCGTTTCGACGCGTGGGGGGGTGTGCCATGGCGCGAGGGATCGGGTTTCGGCGGAATTTTGGGGTTCGGCGGAGTCTGAGAGTATTCGGCGTAGGCGCACTGGCGGCGTTGGTGTCGGCGTGTGCGACCACGCCGACCGAGCCCGAGGAAGTGCCCGCGGCGGAGGTTCTCTACCAGCGGGGCCTCGCGCAGATGGAGCACAAGAGCATCCTCTGGGTGTTCCCGTCGGGCGACCAGGCGAAGGCGATCGAGACCTACCAGCAGATCATCGACAACTATCCGTACAGCGAGTACGCCGTGATGGCGGAGCTGAAGATCGCCGACACGTACTTCGAGCAGAGCAAGTACGACGAGGCCCTCTCGTATTACCGCGATTTCTCCGAGCTCCATCCGCAGCATGAGTCCGTGCCCTACACCCTGAAGCGCGCTGCGCAGTGCCACTACAAGCAGTCGAAGTCGCCGGACCGCGACCAGACGGCGACGGTCGAATCGCTGAAGTATCTCGATCAGCTCCTCACGCGGCATCCCCATAGCTCCGAGGCTCAAGAGGCCGAAGAGATGTGGAAGGAGCTGCGCATCAAGCTCGCGCAACACGACATGCAGATCGCCGACTACTACATGAACGAAGAGGAGTTCCAGTCGGCGGCAGACCGATATCGCACGGTGCTCAACCGATACCCCGGTCTCGGTCTCGACGCTGAAGCGCTCTACAAGCTCGGCGTCTGCTACACGGAGATGAACCTCGACGACGAGGCTCACAAGATCTTCGAAGTCATCCTCCAGAACTACCGCGGGACCGACGTTGCGGCGGCCGCAGCCGACCGGTTGCCCGAAGGCGAGACGCCGACGGATCAGATCCCGTCCGCGAACTGAGCCGACGCGAGTGCCGCTGGGCTCTTCTGTGCGCGGCCCTTCGGACCTGACGGCGGAGGAGCGCCAGGCCTACGCGCTTGGCCGTGCCTGCTTCGAGCAGGGAGACGACGTCCAGGCACAGCGTTGGCTGGAGAAGCTCGTCGCTACGCGCGAGGGCTTCGCCGACGTCCAGTACATGTTGGGATTGCTGTCGGAGCGACGAGGCGAGCTCGAGGATGCGGCGCGCTTCCTCGAACAGGCGCTCCGCATCAACTCTGCCTACGTCGAGGCACGGCTGGCGCTGGTGAGCGTCTGCGAGCAGCGCGGCGATTACGTCCGCGCCCGCGAGGTTGCATCTCGCGGCTCCAGCCGCGCCGCTGCGCAAGAAGGCATCGACTCTACGACCCGCGGAAAGCTTGCAAACCTGCAGGCCGCGTTGGGCGACGCCTACCGCGAGGCCGGACACCTGCGAGAGGCCGTCGAGGCTTACCGCAAGGCCCTCGATCTCTGCCCCGACTTTCACGACATCCGACACCGCCTCGGCGTGGCGCTTCGGGAGGCCGGCCTCCCGGCCCAGGCCGCAGTGGAGTTCCGCCGCATCCAGCAGGCCAGTCCTGACTTTCTTGCGGCCTCGGTCCAGCTTGGCGTCACCTACTACAGCCTGGGCCGCGCCGAGGAGGCCCTGCGAGAGTGGCAGCAGGTGCTGGCCAGGGACGCCTCCCGGGAGGATGCTCGCTGGTACCTGCGGCTCGTACGTAGCGCGGCAGCCGCTCCGGCCCTCTAGCCGCCGCTCCAGCGGGTGGCCCGGCCCCGATCTCCGGCTCAGCGGCGCTTGAGGCCTCGCTCGCGCAGGATCTCGCCGGCCGCGTTGCGACCGCAGGCGCCCATCACCCCGCCGCCCGGATGCGTTCCTGCGCCACAGAGCCAGAGCCCGGGCACGGGCGTGCGGTAGCCCGTCCAGCCCGGTAGAGGTCGCATGAAGAGCAGCCGGTCGAGGGACATGGCGCCGTGAAAGATGTTGCCTCCCGTGAGCGCGAAGATCCGCTCGAGATCCGGCGGCGCCAGCACTTCACGCTGCAGCACGCTCTCGGAGAAGCCCGGCGCCACCTCGTCGAGGAGCCGCAGCACGCGATCTGCGAAGATGTCGCGAGCGACATCCCAACCGCCCGCAACGGCGAAGGGCACGGGCTGCACGAAGAGCGAAGCCACGTAGCAGCCTTCCGGCGCAAGCGTTCGGTCGAGCGCCGAAGGAAGCGTGAGCTCGATCATCGGCCGCTCGGGCAGGTGGCCGGCCTGCGCCTGCTCGAAGCAGCGCTCGAGCGCATCGAGATCCGCCGCTCCGGCGTGGATCGTGCCGGCATGTTCGGGGCCGGGCCGCGGCGGATCGGGAGCCTCGGGCGTTCGGCCCGGAAAGCGCGGCAGGCGATCCAATGCGAGATTGATCTTGAGCGAGGGGCTGCGAAAGTCGAGCGCGTCGAGACCGCGGGCGACATCGTCGGGAATCGCGTCGCGACCGACGAGACCGAGGAGCGTGCGCTGCGGATCCGCGTTCGAGATCACAAGATCCGCCGCGATCTCGCTCCCGTCCTCGAGCACGACGCCCGTCGCGCGGCCGGCCTCGAGCCGGATGCTTCGCACCGGCGCCTCGCAGCGGATCTGCGCACCGGCGTCGGTGGCCGCCCGCGCGAGCGCGGCCGAGAGCCCTCCCATCCCAGATTCGACGTAGGCCCAGACACCGCGCGCTCCGTGCGTCTCGCCCATCACGTGGTGGAGCAGGACGTAGCCGGTGCCCGGGGTCGAGGGGC
>CAYGXT010000282.1:0-4797 GCA_964353695.1 uncultured Myxococcaceae bacterium | reverse complement strand
GAAGCAGATCCGGGTGGAGATCGAGGAGACCACCTCGGACTACGACCGCGAGAAGCTGCAGGAGCGGCTCGCCAAGCTTGCGGGAGGCGTCGCGGTGCTGCGCGTCGGCGCGTCGACCGAGGCGGAGCTGAAGGAGAGGAAGGCCCGCGTAGAGGATGCTCTGCACGCAACGCGCGCAGCCGTGGAGGAGGGCATCGTCCCGGGCGGCGGCGTGGCACTGCTGCGCGCCGGCGCCGTTCTCGACGGCCTGAAGGGTCTGACCGACGACGAGAGATCCGGCGTAGACATCGTACGCCGCTGCTGCCGCGAGCCGATCCGTCGCATCGCGAGCAATGCTGGCATCGACGGTGCGATCGTCGTCGAGCGTGTGCTCAGCGGGAAGGGAGCCTTCGGCTTCAACGCCCGCACCGAGGAGTATGTCGACCTGGTAAAGGACGGCGTCCTCGATCCGACCAAGGTCGTACGCTCGGCGCTGCAGAATGCAGCCAGCGTGGCGGGCCTGCTGATCACCACGGAGGCTCTGATCACGGATAAGCCCGAGAAAAAGTCCGGCGGCCATGAGCACGGCGGCGAGGACATGGGGGACGGGGACGACTACTGATCGCCGCCCAGGCGATGCTTCTGCACCTTGCCCGTGTCGGTTCGAGGGAGGGATTCCAGCGCCACGAAGCTCCGGGGAAGCTTGTAGCGGGCCAGCCGCTCGGCCCCCCAGGCGCGTAGCGCCTCGGGGTCAAGGCAAGCCCCCGCGGCGAGCACGACGTAAGCCCGTCCCACCTCACCCCATCGCGCATCCGGCACGCCGACTACGGCGATCTCCTGGAGGGCGGGATGGGCGGCGTAGACCGCCTCGACCTGGGCTGGGTAGACGTTCTCACCGCCCGAGATGTAGAGCTCCTGGGCCCTCCCCACGAGGGTGAAGAAGCCTTCCTCGTCCGCAGTCGCGAGATCCCCGGTACGGAGCCACTCGCCCCGGAGCGTCTCGCGGCTGGCCTCGGGCTGCTTCCAGTAGCCGAGCATCGTGATGGGGCCGCGGACGACGATCTCGCCGGGCTCCTGCGGGGCGCAGTCCTGCCAGAACTCCGGGGGCCGCTCGAGGCTCTCCCTCCTCACGATGCGTACCTCGGCATGGAAGACAGGCTTGCCGACGCTCCCGGCCTTTCGGAGCGCGTCCGCCGCGTCGAGGCAGCAGAGGATCGAGGTCTCCGTCTGGCCGAAGCCCTGCTTGACCAGCAGCCCATGCCGCTCGAAGGCCCGGATCAGCTCGACCGGAATTGCAGCACCGGCGCTGAACAGAAATTGCAGGCTCGAGCGATCGAACCGCTCCGGCGGCGCCGTCTCCAGCGCATCGCAGAGGGCCCTCAACATGGTCGGGACGGCGCCGAAGTAGCGGATCCGCTCGCGCGCTACGCGCTCCCAGACCGTGACCGGGTCGAAGCGCGTTTCAAGAAAGACCGTCGCGCCCGCGTAGAGGGCCGGGATCGAAAGGATCACGAGGCCGAAGGAGTGGAAGAGAGGGAGCGGCACGAGCACCCGGTCGCGCGCCTTGAGCCCGAAGAAGAGGACCGCATTCAGGCTGTTGAAGAGCGTCTTGCGCTGCGGGAGCAGGGCTCCCTTGGGCAGGCCGGTCGTGCCGGAGGTGTAGAGGAGCAGCATCGGATCGTCGGCGCCGACCGGCTCCAGCTCGGGCGGCGTCCCTGCGCTCGCGAGCGCCTGCTCGTAGGCGTCTGGCCGGCCTCCTACCGCCAGCTGCACGGCGGGAGGGTTTGCTGCGCCCCGGCACGCTGCCTCGACGAGGGAGCGAAGACCCTCCTCGTGCAGCAACGCGAGGGGCGTGCAGTCGTCGAGGATCTGCCGCAGCTCGGGCGGCGCCAGCCTTGCGTTGAGCGGAACCGCGATGGCGCCGATCCGCGCGCACGCGAAGATCGCTTCGAGATAGGCGGAGCGATTCGCCAGAAGGAGGGCCACTCGGTCGCCCCGGCCGATGCCCATTTGCCGCAGCCAGCCCGCGAAGCTCGCGGCGCGCGCGGCCAGCGCGGCGTAGGAAAGACGCCGCTCGCCGTCCACCACGGCCAGCTGCTCGGGCGTGATCCGGGCCCAGCGATCGAGCCAGCCGCCGACGTTCTCCCAGATCGCGGGCACGGCGCCCAAGGATTGCAGGAGCCCCCAAGACTGCCAGAGACGCCGGCGGCTCCCGGCCGTGGTACCCACAGGGGGGCGCCGTGCGGCGCGGGAGGATCGACATGAACCTGAAGGGCCAGCCCGCCTTTGTGGGGAGGCACTGCGGCTCGAACCAATACGAGATCACGCCGGAGGTCGTCGCGTTCTACCGCGACGCTCTCGATGATCGAGCCGAGCTGCCGGAGGGTGCCGCGCCGCCGCTCCTGCATCACAGTGAGTGCTACAAGCATCTCGGCGACTGGTACCTCGCGAACCTGTTCGGGAACCTGCACGCACGCCAGGAGTGGGAGCTCTTCGGCGCGCTGCGTCTGGGATCCTGCATCCGGTCTCGCTCCACGATCGTGGCGCGCTACGCCAAGCGGGGTCGCAACTACGTCGTGAACGAGACGGATCTCATGGACATGGAGGATGGACGCCTGCTCGTACGCGGGCGTACGCATCAGTCCTTCCTTCCGCCCCGCGAGCATGCCGAGGCGGCCGGCTTCGTCGTCGACGAGCGCACGGCGAAGCGGAAGCAGGCCGAGCCGCGGCCCGCGTTTCCGACAGCGACCCTTGCCGACCTCGAGGCCGTGACCAAACGGGTCGACGTGCGCCGCTGCTGGATGTTCTCCGGTCCCGCCCGCAACTACCACACCGATCGAGAAGAGGCGCGCAAGTTTGGCTTCCCGAATATCGTGGTGCAGGGAATGATGGCCACCTGCTTCGTCTCCGAAGTGATGCAGCGCGCGTTCGGCGAGGGCTGGCTCGTGGGTGGCAAGATGGACGTGCGGCTCACCAACGTGCTGTGGGTGGACGAGCGCGTCACGGCGCATGCGAAGATCCGAGAAGAGATTCCCGAGGGCACGCGCACGCGTGTCGGCTGCGACGTGTGGGTCGAGAAGGAGGACGGGACCCGCATCCTGATCGGCGACGCCAGCGCCGTGCGGTAACCTGGAACCTTGCTGCGCGCACTCGAATCCGCCGTGCGCCGACTCGGGCTCCCGGGCCGTGGCGTGCTGGTGGCGGCATCGGGCGGCGTCGACTCGACGGCGCTCCTGCACGCCCTCGTCTCGCTCCCGAAGCGGCTGGGCCTGCGCGTCGCCGCGGGGCACGTGAACCATGGCCTGCGCGCAGCAGAGTCCGACGCCGACGAAACATTTGTGGGCGAGCTGGCGAAACAGCTCGCAATCCCGTTCCGTGCCTGCCGCGTCTGGCCGAAGCAGCTGCGCGAGGGCGCTTCGAGCCGCACGCGGCCAACGCTCCAGGAGGCCTGCCGTCGGCTGCGATACGAGGCCCTTGCGGCACAGTGTGCGGATCTCGGCCTCGAGCACGTCGTTACGGCCCACACGGCCGACGATCAGGCCGAGACGGTGCTGCTACGCTTGCTGCGCGGCACTGCCGGCGACGGCCTGGCAGGAATCCCCGAGCGCTCGAGCGACGGCCGCATCGTCCGGCCGCTGCTCGCGGTCACGCGTGCCGAAATCCTCGACTACGCCGGGCGCCACGGCCTGCTCTGGCGTGAGGATCCGTCAAACCTTTCCGAGGCATACGCCCGCAGCCGCCTGCGTACGCGCTGGCTCCCGGACCTTGCGAGGGATTTCAACCCTGGCCTTCTCAGGAGCCTCGGCCGGCTGGCCGAATCGCAGCGCAGGGATGCAGCGTGGATGGAGTCGCTGGTGGAGCGGGAGGCTCAGGAACGCTTCCGGATCGAGGACGGCGCGATCTGGATCGAGTCTGGCGGCTGGAGCGAGCTGCCGGAGGCGCTTGCGTACCGGCTCGCACGCTGGGCGCTGCGCCGCGCAGGCCTCGCGCGCGACGTCTCGAACATCCACCTCTCCCGCATCGTCCGATTCCTTGGGAGCACCGTGCCGGGACGCGAGATCGAGCTGCCGGGCGAGCTCGTTCTCGCACGCCAGCAGCATGGCTTCCGCCTCGGTGCACGCGGGGTGCAACCCGGGGCTGCCTGCTAACCTGTCGCGAAGGGCGGTCTCCGGACGTTTGACGGAGCATGGGCAGCGAGGGCGAGCGTGAACCAGCAGTTCTACAAGAGCATGGCCCTGTGGGTGGTCGTCCTGATCGCCATCCTGCTCGTCGTGACCATGTTCCGGCAGAATCAGGCGGCACCTGCCGAGATCAGCTTCTCGAGCTTCCAGCAGAAGCTCGACGGGGGAGAGATCCAGAAGGTCACCATCGAATCGAGCCACATCGCCGGCGAGCTCAAGAGCGGTGGGGAGTTCGCCACCTATGCCCCGGCCGTGACCGAGGGCCTTCTCGAGGAGCTGAAGTCGAAGAACGTCGAGGTGACGGCGCGTCCGGCCCGCGAGTCGTCCTTCTGGCAGACGCTTCTCATCAGCTGGCTCCCGATGCTGCTCTTCATTGGAATCTGGATCTTCTTCATTCGCCAGATGCAGGCCGGTGGTGGCAAGGCCATGAGCTTCGGCAAGGCCCGGGCGCGGCTCCTCACCGAGAACCAGCAGCGCATTACCTTCGAAGACGTGGCCGGGGTCGAGGAGTCGAAGGCCGAGCTCGAGGAGATCATCGCCTTCCTCCGCGAGCCCAAGCGGTTCACCCGTCTCGGCGGCCGCATTCCCAAGGGCGTGCTGCTCGTCGGTCCCCCGGGCACCGGCAAGACGCTGCTGG
>CAYGXT010000281.1:0-4799 GCA_964353695.1 uncultured Myxococcaceae bacterium | reverse complement strand
TACCGACTGGCGGCTGCCGAACAAGAAGGAACTCGAGAGTATCGTCAACGCCGAGCTGTACAACCCGACGCTGAGTCCCGCGTTCAACACCGGCTGCGTCCCCGGCGCAACGGTGCTGACCGGCAGCTGCACGAAGTCGAGCTTCTACTGGTCTTCGACGAGCAACGCGTTCGACCCGAGCAAAGCCTGGCGCGTGGGTTTCGACTTTGGCGCCGTGACTGCGGGCTTCAAGGCGGATGCCCTCTACGTTCGGGCGGTCCGTGGCGGCTTGTGATCGACTGATCGGTTGATGATTCTACGACAGCTCTTCGACCAGGTCTCGAGCACGTACACCTATCTGCTCGTCGATGAGCAGACGCGCGAGGCGGTGCTCATCGACTCCGTCTTCGAGCAACACGCGCGCGACGCCGCGCTGATCCGCGAGCTCGGGCTCAAGCTCCTCTACACGCTCGACACGCATTGCCACGCCGATCACGTCACCGGTGCCTGGCTGATGAAGTCGGCGGTCGGCAGCAGAATCGGCCTCTCGCCGGTCTACGAAGCGAAGAACATCGACCTCGAACTCATCGACGGCGGCAGCATCCGCTTCGGTGACGAAGCGCTCGAGGTGCGCGCGACGCCGGGGCACACCGACGGCTGCCTGTCGTTCATCACCAAAGACCACAAGATGGTGTTCACGGGCGACGCCCTCCTCGTCCGCGCCGTCGGGCGAACCGACTTCCAGCAGGGCGACGCGCACCGGCTCTTCCACTCCATTCGTGAGAAGCTCTTCACGCTCCCCGACGATTGCATCGTCTATCCGGGCCACGACTACCAAGGTCGGACCTCGAGCACGATCGGCGAGGAGCGCGTGCACAACCCGCGGATCGGCGGCGCTGCGCGCGAGGAGGATTTCGTCGGGTACATGAGGAACCTGGCGCTGCCTCACCCGAAGCAAATCGCCGTCGCGGTGCCGGCCAACATGCGCGGTGGGCAGCCAGAAAACGGCAAGGCGCCACCCACGCCCGAGTGGGGTCCGGTCGTCATGACCTATGCCGGCCTGCCCGAGATCGCGCCCGAGTGGGTCGCCCGCCACCGCGCCGAAGTTCACCTGCTCGATGTGCGCAGCGCCGCCGAATTCGACGACGAGCTCGGCCACCTCGAGGGCGCGCAGCTCATTCCGCTCGACGAGCTCCGCGCGCGCACGGCCGAGGTGCCCGCCGACAGGCCGGTGGTCGTCGTCTGCCAGACCGGAAAGCGATCGGCGCTGGGGACACTGATCCTCGAGAGGGCGGGGCTCACTCGGGTCGCCAACCTCGCCGGCGGGATGGTCACGTGGCGCGACGCTGGGCTTCCGAGCTGAAGACGGGCGCGAATCGACGAGACCGAAAGGGGTGCCGGGGCGGGCCGACGCAGGTAGCTGCCAGCCATCGCACAGCACGCATGCTGCGCGTCCGCGTCATCTCGATGAACGAGCATTCTCAGCGCTTGGTTTCGCGTTCCACGTCTTCATCGAAGCTCACCGCATTCGGCTCCGGTTTCAAGTCTGCAACGCTGTATTTCTGGCGAAACGTCTGGATGATCTCTTCAAGCGGCAAGTCCGTATACACGCCTCGCTGATGCACATACTCCATGTGGCGATTCCCGGCCGAGTCGAACGGATGATAAAGAGAGTCACTGCGTCCGTCGAATTCCAAAGGCAACAATCCAAACTTCTCACACAGCTGAATGTTGAAAGCCGGGGTCGCCTTCACCCATTTTCCATCGAGCAGCATCTCGGTGTACCCGTGCCAGTAGAATATGTCGGTGCGCATGCGTTGCCGCAGCCGCTCCGTTGATAGATGGTTTCGCACATCCGCGAACCCAAGTCTCGCGGGAATGCTGAGCGACCTGCAACACGCCGCCAAAAGGATGGCTTTGGATACGCACCAGCCGCGTTCGAGCTCGAGAGTCGTGCTCGCTTTCATGCCATCGATCGTCAGATCAATCTGATACGGGTCATAGCGAATGTCATCTCGCACCGCGTAGAACAAACTCACCGCCCGTTCGACATCTCCGGTGGCTTCTGCCGCTTGCCTGCTCGTGAACTGGACGACAGAAGGATGCTTTGATTCGATCGTCGAGGTGGCCTCGAGTTCGGCGTCCGCTTGTTGCATAGGGGATGTAGCCTAGCGGAGAGATCATCGGATCATCCAGAAGGTCCACGGCCCGGTAGCAATGCGTTGCGAGGGCTACCGCCGCCGAGTCGCGACGATCGGACCCGGCTCAACTCCGGCCCGCGGGCGCCGAAGACACAGAGATGGCCCGAGCGATCACGCTGCTGCTGGTCTTCCTCTTCGCCGGCCACTGGTGGATCACCGGACGCCCCATCGAGCGGCCGCCGGGGGTGCTGGCACCGAGCGAGCCCGAACAGCTGAACCTCGCCAACGGTCCGGTCTTCGAGCTCCCCGGACATCATGTAAAGGCCCTCGCCCGCTTCTCACTCGAGGCGCGGGTGCTCGGGGCCGAGCGCTATCGCTACGACCGTGCCGCCAAGATCGCACCGATGGATCTCGCTCTCGGCTGGGGCCCGATGTCGTCGAGCGGCATCCTCGAGGATCTCGACATCGACCAGTATGGTCGCTTCTTCTTCTGGTCGGCCAAGGAGCTCCCGATCGACTTCGGCGCGATCACGCTCCACAGCGCCAACATGCACATGATCCCCGCCAACGACGAGGTGCGGGAGACGCTGCTCAGCGCGCGACGGGGCAACCTCGTCTCGCTCGAGGGATACCTCGTCGAGGTGACGGCCGACGACGGCTTCCGCTGGCGCAGCTCCCTGGTCCGCGGCGACTCGGATGGCGGCGCCTGCGAGATCGTCTACGTGGAGCGGATCTCGCTCTACTGATGGCCTTGGGGCTCGCGCCCGAGCCACCCGCCAAGCTCGCGCATCTCTCGTGCCCCTGGGAATCGTCAGGTGGCCGCCTACGGCTACACTGAAAGCCAGCTTCCGGAGGAGCCTGGCATCGCGTTGTTCGCGGGCCTGCGCTGGCAAAGGCTGGCGGCGATGAGTCTTGCAGGGGTGAACCGGAAGGTTCCTCCCTTGGGAGAACGTTCTTGACCATGACCACTGTGACGTCCGATTGGAAGTCCACCGCCTGCATCCTCTGCGAGTGCAACTGCGGGATCGAGGTGCAACTGGGCGGCGAGGACGGCCGCCACCTCGTGCGCGTGCGCGGCGATGCTGCCCACCCGATCTCGCAGGGCTATGCCTGCGAGAAACCGTCGCGCCTTGACTTCTACCAGAATGGTCCGCATCGGTTGACACAGCCGCTGCGCCGGCGCACGGACGGAACCTTCGAGGAGATCGACTGGGACACGGCGATCCGCGAGGTTGCCGCGAAGTTTGCCGCAATTCGCGACACGCACGGCGGTGAATCCCTTTTCTACTACGGCGGCGGCGGCCAGGGGAACCACCTGCCCGGCGCCTACGGGCGCGCCACGAGATCGGTGCTCGACATGCGCTACCGGGCGAGCGCGCTTTCACAGGAGAAGACCGGCGAGTTCTGGGTCGCGACCAAGATGTTAGGTGGCTACTCGCGCGGCGATTTCGAGCACTGCGAGGTCGCGCTCTTTCTCGGCAAGAATCCCTGGTTCTCGCACGGCATTCCGCGCGCACGCGTGACGCTGAAGAAGATCGCGAGCGATCCAAAGCGCTGCCTGATCGTCATCGACCCGCGCCGCAGCGAGACGGCGGAGATGGCTGATGTCCACCTGCAGGTGAAGCCGGGCGGCGACGCATTCCTGCTCGCCGCACTCGTCGCCGTGATCGTGCAGGAAGACCTGCTGAAGCGAGAGTGGATCGCCGCGCACGCCGATGGTCTCGCCGATGTGCTGCCACACTTCGCAACGCTCGACGTCAGCGCGCACGCCGAGAAAAGCGGGGTGCCCGAGGAGCAGATTCGCACGACCGCGCGCCGAATTGCCGCAGCCGAAAGTGTCGCCACGTTCGAAGACCTCGGCGTGCAGATGAACCGGCACTCGACCCTCGTCTCCTATTTGCACAAGCTACTCGTGCTTCTGACCGGGAACTTCGGCAAGAAGGGGGCCGCGTACCGGCCGAGCACCTTCGTGCCGCTCGCGGCCGGAGGCGACGAGGGCGATGTCACTCCGGTGACGGGCGCGAAGATCATCGGTGGCCTTATGCCATGCAACGTGATCCCGGAGGAGATCCTGACCGACCACCCGAAGCGCTTCCGAGCGCTGCTCGTCGAGAGCGGCAATCCGGCTCACTCGCTCGCCGACAGCCGGCGCATGCGCGAGGCGATCCGGGCGCTCGAGCTCGTGGTCGTAATCGACGTTGCGTTCTCGGAGACCGCACGGCTCGCGCATTACGTGCTGCCGGTCGCGAGCCAGTTCGAGAAGGCGGAGGCGACGTTTTTCAATTTCGAGTTCCCACACAACTATTTTCACCTGCGCCGCGCCCTCATGGAGCCGCTGCCAGGGCTGTTCTCGGAGGCGGAGCTGCACGCGCGGCTGGTCGAGGCGCTCGGCGCGCTACCCCACGACGCGATCGCGGAGCTGCGCGCGGCATGGCAGGACGATCGCGTTGCGTTTCGCGCGAAGTTCGTGGAGCAGATCGGCGCGAATCCCCGCCTGCTCGGCATCGCACCGGTCGTGCTCTACCGGGCGATCGGGGACCTTCTACCGAAAGGGCTGAGCGAGGGCGCGGCCGTCTGGGCCCTGTGTCAGGTCTCGGCGCAGCGTCTGGGCAAGACGCTCGAGCGCGCGGGCTTTTCGGGCTCTCCGCCCGAGGCGGCTGACGCGCTTTTCGACGCGCT
>CAYGXT010000280.1:0-4825 GCA_964353695.1 uncultured Myxococcaceae bacterium | reverse complement strand
AAGGGCGGGTCGCCGTGCACGGAGAGCAGAATCACCTTCACGCTGGGGTACGCGATCCGCAGGCGCTCGAGGGTCTCGAGGCCGCCGAGGTTTGGCATCGTGATGTCGAGGATCACGACGTCGGGTCGCTCGCGGGCGGCCTGCTCCAACACCTCGCGGCCGTCCGCCGCCTGCCCGCAGACCCTGATCTCCGGATCCGCCTCGAGCAGCCGGACCAAGCCCTCCCGCACGATGCCATGGTCGTCGGCCACTAGGACGGAGATCATGTACTGATCGTACCATTTGCCGCGTTGCGGCGTCCAGAAAAAGTCGCGGCATATGGGGCTTGGCCCCCTCTCCGCCATCCAGTGGCAGGCGCAGACGCCATAGCTACCGTTATCCTGTCGCCCCCTGGCCGGCCATCCGGCCGCCCCCAAGCGATCCCAGCGAGCCCACCAGGGCAGGAGGAAGGCATGTCCGAGCCGATCTTCGACCGCATCAAGCGAGAGATCAGCGAAAATCCGATCCTTGTATACATGAAGGGGACGCCGGAGCTCCCGCAGTGCGGCTTCTCGGGAACGACCGTGAGGATCTTCGCGATGCTCGACGTGCCGATCGCCTCGCGCGACGTGCTCGAGGACCCCGAGCTCCGCGACGGCATCAAGCGCTTCTCGAATTGGCCTACGATTCCGCAGGTCTACATCGGAGGGCAGTTCGTGGGCGGCTGCGACATCGTGGGCGAGATGTACCAGAACGGAGAGCTCGCCGAGTTGGTCAAGAAGACCCTCGAAGGCTGAGAACAAGCCAGGCTCTGTGAGACGCAGCGTTGCTTTGGCCGCGGCCTCGAGGCGCGGCCAGGGGAGCAGCCAAGGCCCGGGGGAATCGTGTCCGCCGCAAGCCAGACGCAGGGAGAGCCGGCCGCGAGCAGCCGCGGGAGGTTCGTCCTCTATGTGGAAGGACCGAGGGATCGAGACATCCTGCGCTCGTGGGCGCTTCGTCTATCCCCGGCGCTGGCGGAAGATCTCGGCCGATCCTCCGTGATCCTCGGCGGCCGCCAGCCCGGCCGCGCCATGGAGCACTTCCGCGAAGTGCGTACCGCGGCTCCTGCGGCACGGGCGCTCTGCGTCCTGGATCGGGACGACGTCCAGACTGCGGCGCCCGCAGGCAATGCCGCGGTTGGCCTCGAGTTCTTCACCTGGTCCCGCCGCCACATCGAGAGCTACCTCCTCGTGCCCGACGCCATCCGCCGGTCACTACAGCGACGCGGTGTGCACCCGCGCGCGAACCGTGATCTCGAGCGCCTCGTGCCGGCCACGGACGACGAGGAGACGCTGCGGGACATCGACGCCAAGCGTCTGTTCTCGGCCCAGGGCGCGCTGGCTCGCGCCTTCGGTGGGCGTCTTCAGCCCGGGCGCCTCGCGCGCGAGATGTACGTGGGCGAGCTTCACCCCGACATTCGTACACTCTTTGACCGCATGCGTCATGCTCTGCGCGCGGTGGATCTTTCCTGCTTGACGGAATCCCCCGCCGTCGATTAGACGAGGGGACGGGGGATAAACAATCGATGGTGCGAAGCCTCTCACGCGGGCTCGTCCCGCTCTTGGCATCCGTGTTTCTGGCCTGCGGCGGCGGCGACCTGCCTCAGGGCAAGATCGAAGGCCCGCGCCGGCCCGAGGCTTCCGTCGCGCAGGAGCAGGCGGCGCAGGACGCGGCGCACAGAGCCGTGAACTCGAAGGCGGGCATGCCCGCACCTCCGGACGAGCGGCAGATCCTCTTCGGCGACCTTCATGTCCACACGACCTACTCGGCCGATGCCTTCCTGTTCTCGCTGCCGGTCTTCGCGGGCGAGGGCGCGCATCCGGCGGCCGATGCCTGCGACTTCGCGCGCTACTGCTCGCAGCTCGACTTCTTCGCCTACACCGACCACGCCGAGAGCGTGACCCAGGAGCATTGGAAGGCGCAGAAGGACGCCGCGCGGCAGTGCAATGCGCTGGCGGGAGATGCCGTGAACCCCGACATGGTCGCCTTCATGGGCTTCGAATGGACGCAGGTCGGCCGTACGCCTGCGACCCACTTCGGCCATCAGTGCGTGCTCTTTCCGGGTCTGGCCGACGACGAGCTCCCCACACGTCCGATCGACGCCACGCCTACGAAGATCGATAAGAGCCTGTTCCAGGGGATCGATCGCTTGACGGGCCTGCGCTGGTTCGATCCGCTGGGCTGGGGCCAGTACGAGGACTTCGGCTGGCTGACGCAGCAGGTGGGCGGGGCGCCGCGCTGCCCGGCGGGCGTGAGCACGCGCGATCTTCCCGTCGATTGCATGGAGAGCGCTCCGACGCCGGACGTGCTCTTCGAGAAGCTGGCGCAGTGGGGCTTTCCGGTGCTCGCGATCCCTCACGGCACGACATGGGGCCTCTACACGCCGCCCGGCACTTCGATGGACAAGCAGCTCACGCGGACGAACCACGATCCCGGCATGCAGAAGCTGATCGAGATCGCATCGGGGCACGGCAACTCCGAGGAGTACCGCGAGTGGCGCGAGTTCAACGTCGGCGCCGACGGCAAGAAGCTCTGTCCGGCTCCAACGAAGCAGCACCTCAGCTGCTGCTGGCAGGCCGGCGAGATCATGCGCAAGCGCTGCGGCGAGCTTCCGGCCGCGGAATGCGCGGCCCGCGTAGAGCGGGCGAAGGAGCTGTATCTGGCGCAGGAGGGAGTCGGCGGGCATCTCGTCTTCCCCGATACGCGCGCCGAAGACTGGCTCGACTGCGGTCAGTGCCGCGACTGCTTCAAACCTACGCTGGCGCTGCGGCCCCGCGAGTCCGTGCAGTACACGATGGCGCTCTCGAACCCCGACGAGAAGGGTCCGGACGGTAGACCTCTCCGCTTCCGCTACGGCTTCATTGCTTCGAGCGACAACCACAAGGCTCGGCCTGGCACCGGCTACAAGCAATACGATCGGCGTGAGATGACCGAGGGCACGGGGCCGCGCTCCGAGTTCTACGCCAAGGTGATGCGCCGGTCCCAGCGAAAAGCGCTCGGCTTCGATCAGGTCGATCCGCTGATTCCCTTCGAGGCGCCCGAGGGCCTCGGTGGCCTGATCGCCGCCGACTCCGAGCGCATCGCAAGCTTCCTTTACCCCGGCGGATTGGTGGCCGTCCACTCGGAAGGCCGCGGGCGTGACGCGATCTGGAATGCCCTGCAGCGCCGCGAGGTCTACGGCACCAGCGGTCCGCGCATCCTGCTCTTCTTCGATCTACTGAACGGCCCCCAGGGCCCGCAACCCATGGGCAGCGAGGCAGCCCTTTCGGCCACGCCGCGCTTCCAGGTGCGCGCCGTGGGCGCCTTCCAGCAAAAGCCCGGCTGCCCCGAGATCAGCACGCGCGGCCTCAACCCCGAGCGCCTTGCACGTCTCTGCCGCGGCGAGTGCTACAGCCCCGGGGACGTACGCCATCCGATCGTTGCCGTCGAGGTCGTGCGCATCCGCCCACAGCAGACGAAGGGCGAGGCGGTGGGGCCGCTGATCGAGGATCCGTGGAAGCGCTTCGACTGCGCCCCCGATCCGAACGGCTGCACGGTGACATTCGAGGATGAAGAGTTCAACACCTCCGGGCGCGACGCTCTCTACTACGTGCGGGCCCTGCAGGAGCCCACGCCGGCCATCAATGGCGCAAACCTGCGCACGACCTTCGATGCTCAGGGCAACGCCATCGCCACCAAGCCCTGCTACGGCGACTACCGGACTTCGTTCGACGACGACTGTCTCGCCCCCGTGCAGGAGCGCGCCTGGTCGTCACCGATCTTCGTGGATCAGGCGGGAAGCTGAGCACAGCGCTCACGGATCGATCGGATCATGCAGCAGCGGCCGGGGCAGGGGCATGCCTGTGGCCCGTGCGTCGCGCATGCGCGTGATGAGGTCGATCGCGCGCGGCAGGAAGACGACGCCGATCAGGACGTGCAGCACCAGGAAGATCGCGTTGGTGGCGAAGGCGTAGGCGATCAGCGACTCGCGGCTGCCGTAATCGGAGAAGAGGTAGGCCCAGGTCAGCTCGCGCGGGCCGAAGCCTGCCAGCGACGGCACCGAGAGCGCCAGGTAGAGGATGGGAATTCGCGCCGCGAGCACGTCCCACGGGATCGGAATGCCGAAGGCCCGTGTGCCCAGCCACTGAAAGCCGATGTCGATCACCGCGAGCAGCAGGAACCAACTGAAGTAGGGCAGCAGCACACGCACCCTCACGCGCCCGAGCCAGCGCCCGACCGAGGAGCGGGCGATCGCCGGAAAGGCCGGGGCGAAGCGCACGACGGAGACGCCCGCGAGCACGAGGCCCCAGCCTGCCCCCACGACGGTCGCCACGTCGCGGTTGCTCGAGATGCCTCCATCCAGCAGCGGCAGGGCAAAGCTCGCCTGAACCAGCAGCACGCTGATGTGGCCGAGATAGGGGAGGGTCGATGCCGCGACGATGCTCACGACGGACGCCCCCGTGAGCTGCATCAGGCCGAGCACCACGGCCGCGTCGGCCAGGTTCCCGTTCACTGCACGAATCAGCTCCGAGCCGCCGCGTATCGAGATCACCTGCGAGTAGGGGACGCGGACGACGAAGCGCCGCACCGCCTCGCCCTGCAGCAGGCTCCAGCACACGAAGAAGGCGACCTTGTCGGTAACCACGATGGCCAAGAAGGCCGGCAGGCTCGCGAAAGAGGGCCGGATCGAAAGCTACATCCATCTCGGCGGCAAGATAGGCGTCCTGGTCGAGGTCAACTGCGAATCCGATTTCGTCGCCAGAAACGACGGCTTCAAGGCCTTCGTCAAGGATATAGCGATGCAGGTGGCCGCCTCGAACCCGCTGTA
>CAYGXT010000279.1:0-4831 GCA_964353695.1 uncultured Myxococcaceae bacterium | reverse complement strand
CGCCTTCCTCGACGGCCCGCTTTCCGATCTCGGCTGCGTCGACGATCCGCTCGGCTTCGCCGAGGGCGTGCTGGTCTTCGATCTTCGCCTTCCACCTGCCGGGAGCGAGAGCATCGTGGTAGCGGTACCGCTGCACGATGCGACTCCGGAGCCGCCGGGAGGTCTCGGCCGCGCCGAAGCAGCCGCCTATTGCGAGGCGAGGCTCGCCGAGACCGCGGCGCATTGGGCTGCGCGGCTCGAACAGATACCGATCGCCCTCCCAGCGGTCGCAACGCCCTTCACGGAGACCCTTCGCGCGTCGATCGGCTGGATCCTCGTGAACCGCGAGGGGCCCCGTATCCAGCCCGGGCCGCGCTGCTACCGGCGCTCGTGGATCCGTGACGGATCGCTCACCGGAACTGCGCTCGCCGAGATGGGTTTCGCGGACGAGGCGCGCGCCTTCTTTCGCTGGTACGCGACCTTCCAGGGCGAGGACGGGCGCGTACCGTGCGCCGTCGATCGGCGCGGGGCCGATCCAGTGCTGGAGAACGACAGCCACGGGCAGTTCGTCTGGGGCGTGATCGAGCTCTGGCGGCTCACCCGGGACGAGGTCTTCCTGCGCGAACTCTGGCCCCGAGTGCTGCACGCCGTGGACGCGCTCGCGACGCTCCGGGAACAGCGCACGGGCGAGGCCTTCCGCGGCGATCCGCGCTTCGGGCTTCTTCCGGAGTCGATCAGCCATGAGGGCTATTCCTCGAACCCCGTACACTCGTTCTGGGACGACTTCTTCGCATTGCGCGCTCTCGCGGACGCGGCCGAGGCGGCAGCCGTGATCGGGGATCGTGCGGCGAGCGAGCGGATCGGTCCGCTGCGGGACGCGCTGCGCCGGGACCTCCACGCCGCCCTCGATGCCACGATGCTCCGGCACGGGATCGATTTCTTGCCCGGATCGGTGGAGCTCGGCGACTTCGACCCGACCTCTACGGCGATTGCCTTCGATCCGTGCGGCGAGGATGGGCGGCTCCCGCACACGGCGCTCGAGCGGACCTTCGAGCGCTACTGGCAGGAGTTCGAGGCACGCCGTGATGGCGTTCGACACTGGGATGCGTATACACCCTACGAGATCCGCAACGTCGTCGCGCTGCTCCGGCTCGGCTGGAAGGAGCGCGCTCTCGAGCTCCTCGCGTGGCTCATCGGGGACCAGCGGCCCTGCGGCTGGCGGCAATGGCCCGAGGTTTCGACGCGCGACGTTCGCGCGCCGCGCTTTCTCGGCGATCTCCCCCACGGCTGGGTGGCATCGAGCTTCTTGCGCAGCCTGCGCCGGATGCTCGTCGATGAGCGTCGCGACGAAGGGATACTGATCGTGGGAGCGGGCGTTCCGGAGACGTGGGTGCGCGACGCCCCGGGGGTGCGCCTGCGGGGTCTTCCGACGCACTACGGCCTTCTCGATCTCGACCTATGCGCCGAGGGCGAGCAAAGGGTGCGCGCCGCCTTCGGCGGGAGTTGCCGGCCGCCGCGAGGGATCGTCCTCGTCTCGCCCGTCGCTCGGCCGATCCGGGAAGTGTGGATCGACGGGAGCGCGCAGGGCTCGGGCGAGCCGCACCATGTCGCGCTTCGCGAGGTTCCGCGCGAGGTCGTGCTCGTCTACTGAGGGGAGGGGTCGGCCTCAGCGCGC
Source organism: uncultured Myxococcaceae bacterium (assembly GCA_964353695.1). Taxonomy (GTDB): domain Bacteria; phylum Myxococcota_A; class UBA9160; order UBA9160; family UBA9160; genus MYXO. The sequence goes on along the minus strand of CAYGXT010000279.1, from coordinate 3,177 downwards.
AGAGCGAGCGCTCAGCTCATGAGGCGAAAGGTCACGAAAGGCACTTTCGGCCCCGGGCGGCACGGGCGCGTGCGACATCCCCCAGCCGAGACTCATTCGCGGGCGCCCTGCGTTTGCTAATCCCATCCCCAGCATGAAGCGACTTCACCTTCTCGCTCTTCTTGCGACGACGCTGCTGGCGATCGCTGAAGCGTCGGTCGCGGTCGACCCGGTGCCGAAGGGCGCCCCCACATCCCCGACCCCCAAGGCCGCGAAGCCGACTCCGAAGGCGGCCGTGCCAGCTCCCAATGTGGCCGCACCGGCCCCGGTCGCCGCTCCCGCACAGCCCTTCCGTTACGACGACGTCGTGAGCCTCGCCCGTGCGCTCGCCTCGAAGCCCTTCCAGGCACCCGAGGTGAAGCTGCCGAAGGCCCTCGCCGACGCGAGCTACGACGATAATCGCAAGCTCCGTTTCCGCCGCGAGCGCGGGCCCTGGTATGGGAAGAGCCGTTTCGAGGTGCAGCTCTTCCACATGGGCTTCCTATTCAAGACGCCGGTCAAGATCGACCTGGTCGACCGTGGCCAGGCCTCTCCGCTCGTCTTCGACAAGGCGATGTTCAACTACGGCGATACCGGCCTCGCGAAGGCGATCACGGGCCCGCTCGACTTCGCCGGCTTCCGCATCCACTACGACCTCAACAGCCCCGAGTACAAGGACGAGATCATCGTCTTCCTGGGCGCCTCGTACTTCCGCTTCCTCGGTCGCGAGCAGCGATACGGGCTCTCGGCGCGCGGCCTGGCCGTGGACACGGCCGAGCCGCGGGGCGAGGAGTTTCCGTTCTTCCGCAAGTTCTGGCTCGTGACTCCGGATCCAAAGGCTGTCTCACTGATTGTGTACGCCCTGCTCGACAGCCAGCGCGTTTCCGGGGCCTACGAGTTCGTGATCCATCCCGGAACGGAAACGCAGATCGAGGTTCGTGCGCGGCTCTTCTTCCGGGCCGAGATCGCCAAGCTCGGGATCGCGCCGCTTACGAGCATGCACCTGTTCGGCGAGAACCGGGCGCGCATGTTCGTCGATCAGCGGCCCGAGGTGCACGACTCCGACGGCGTCCTGATCCACTCGGGATCGGGCGCATGGCTCTGGCGGCCGCTCATCAACGGGCGCGACCTCCAGGTCTCCACTTTTGCGGAGCGCAACCCGAAGGGCTTCGGGCTCATGCAACGGGACCGCAGCTTCGCACACTATGAGGATCTCGAATCCGAGTACCACAGGCGACCGAGCTACTGGGTGGAGCCAGTGGGCGACTGGGGCGAGGGCGCCGTGGAGCTGGTCGAGATCCCCTCGAGCGAGGATTTCAACGACAACATCGTGGCCTTCTGGACACCGCGCAATCACCCGAAGGCCGGGCAGGAGCTGGACCTCTCCTACGTGCTGCACAGCATGCTGGGGCAGCCGCACGAGCATCGGCTCGGGCGCGTGGCGGAGACCAGGATCGGCTCGTCCGTCGTGCCCGGGACGGGCAAACCCGGCCCCAACAAACGTCTCTTCGTGATCGACTTCGAGGGCGGAGATCTGCCGCTTCTCGGCGCCAAGCTTCCCGTTCTGCCCGAGGTCGTCACGTCCTCGGGAGTGATCACCGAGCCGGCTGTCATTCGCCTCCCTGACGGCGAGCACTGGCGTGCGACGTTCCGGCTCGACACCCAGGGCACAAGCCCGGCGGAGCTCATGCTTCGGCTCCTGCTCGATGGCGAACCAATTACGGAAACGTGGCTCTACCGCTACACGCCATGACACGCCACCTACGGCCAGTCGGCCGTCTGACCCGGCGGATCGTGTTCTTTGGACTCGGGCTGCTCACCACCGGGGCTGCCTCGTACTCCATGCTCGACATCCTCGGCGCGAACGGCCTCGAGCCGATCGAGCTCGCGATCCTGATCCTCTTCGTCTTCAACTTCTTCTGGCTCGCTCTCTCGTTCTGGTCGGCCTTCGCGGGCTTCGTCTTCGAAGCGCTGGGCATCGAGCCGATCACGCTGCGCCGCCGCCCGCACCTGCACACAAAGACCGCGGCGCCGCTCCGCTCGCGCACGGCCATCGTGATGGCGGAGAGGCACGAGCCTGCAGATCGCATTTTCGCGGCGTTCGAGGCGCTCCTGCGGCAGCTCGCGGAGACCGGGCAGCTCGACCACTTTGCCTTCTTCGTGCTGAGCGGCTCGGACGACCCCGCCCGAATCGAGGCGGAACGTCGGGTATGGGCTGCGACCTGCGCCCGGCTCGGCGCGTCCGGACGGCTCTTCTACTGGAAGCGAGAGGATCGGATCGGCCGCAAGGCCGGCACGATCTCCGACTTCCTTCGGCGCTGGGGCGAGTACTACGACCACATGATCGTGCTCGACGCCGACAGCCTGATGACGGGTGAGGTCGTGGTCGAGCTCGCCCGCCTGATGGAGGCCAACCCCGAGGCGGGCCTGATTCAGACGCTCCCGATGCCGATCAACCAGACGAGCCTGTTTGCGCGTGTCTTGCAGTTCGCGAGCTACGCCTACGCTCGCGTCTTCGCCACGGGAACAGCCGCCTGGCAGCTCGGCGAGAGCAATTACTACGGCCACAACGCGATCGTCCGGACGCAGGCGTTTCGCGAGTGCTGCGGTCTGCCGACGCTGCCGGGCAAGCCCCCGCTCGGCGGGGAGATCCACAGCCACGACTTCGTCGAGGCGGCGCTGCTACGCCGCGGCGGCTGGCAGGTCCTGTTCCTGCCTCATCTCGGTGGCAGCTACGAGGAGCTGCCGAGCAATCTCCTCGACTACGCAGTGCGCGACCGCCGCTGGGCACAGGGCAACCTCCAGCATCTGAAGCTCCTCGGCGCACGGGGTCTGCACCCGATCTCCCGCTTCCACTTCCTGAGCGGCGCCTTCGCCTTCATGCTCTCGCCGCTCTGGCTGCTCTTCCTCGTGCTCAGCACGGCGGAGATGGTGGTGGAGGCGGTGATGGGGTTCGAGTACTTCCCGCGCGGCTACAGCCTCTTTCCGGAGTGGCCGATCTCGAAGCTCTCGGAGACGATCTCGCTCGCGAGCGTGACGCTCGGCCTCCTGTTTCTGCCGAAGATCCTCGGTCTGCTGCTCAGCCTCGCCCGGCAGAGGCGCGCCTTCGGCGGCGCGATCCGGCTCGTGCTCAGCACCGTCTTCGAGATGCTGTTCTCG
>CAYGXT010000278.1:0-4838 GCA_964353695.1 uncultured Myxococcaceae bacterium | reverse complement strand
CACGAGCAGGTGCGCTTCCGGAAAGCGCTCGCGCGCCTTCTTCCAGGCCTCGGCCAGCTCCGCGACGCCCTTGTCGCGGACAAGGCGGCCGACGAAGCCGACCACCAACGCGCCGTCGGGGATCCCCCAGCGAGCCCGCTCTGCGCGACCCGCCGCGACGCTTGCCTGGTCAGGCCGGAACCGCACCTCCGCGTCGATGCCATTGATGGTCCCGCGGCCGAGCACCTCGATCCGGGCGGCGCCTACCACGCCCTCCGCGACAGCCAGCTCCCGAACGGAGTTGCTCACACAGAGCACCCGGTGCGCCAGCGTGCAGGACGCGCGCTCGGCGCTCCACAGCAGTGCACGCCGGATGCCACGGCTGGTCACCATCGGCAGGCCGTGCACCTGATAGATGCGCACCGGGACGCGGGCCAGCGCTGCCGCGGCCATGCCGAGCAGCCCTCCCTTGGGGGTGTGCGCGTGCACGATGTCGGGCTTCAGCCGACGCAGGAGCGCCACCAGGCGGGCGATCGCGTCCACGTCGCGCAGTGGCGAGATGGCGCGCCGCATCTCGACGCCGTGCACCTCGACGCTCTCTTCGCGCGCGAACTGCTCGAGCTCCGGACCAGGGGAAGAGGCCGCGTGGACCTCCAGTCCATTCGCGCGCATGAAGCCAGGCTGACCCCGCAGGAAGAAGAGCGACTGCGGCACGGTGGTGATGTGGAGGAGGCGCATGGGTGCGGGCGTCGGGACACCCCTTATCCGACTTTTCGCCTTCCCGCACTCCTCCGGGGCGGAGCGGCCGGGTGCGCTGCACGGGCGCTGGTTGAGCTCCGCGCCGTCGCGTGCTAAGTCGCCTTCTCCATCGGCCTGCGATGGCAACCGAGAGTGGCACTTCCACGCTGGTTTGCTCAGGACGTGACCGACGCAGAGGCGTGATCGAATGCCCGTCCAGATTGGCGCCGCGCTGTGCATCTCCATCGATCTGGAGCTCATGTGGGGCCGCTGGGATCGCATCGACGCCCGCTCCATCCGTCTCGCCGAGCAGGCGGAACGCCCCATCGTCCGGCGGTTGATCCAGCTCGCCGAGCGCTACGACATCCCGATGACCTGGGCGGTCGTGGGTCGCGTCTTCGACGACGGACCCGGATTCCAGGACTTGCCGGGACCCAGGGAGGCCTGGTTCGCGCCGGAGCTCGTCGAGGCGATCCAGGGCAGTCCCGTCGCCCACGACATCGGCTCGCATTCCCACGCGCACCTCTACTATGGCGAGATCAGCGATGCGGAGGCGAGCCTGGATCTCGGGCGCGATCTCGAGCTCCGGAAGCGCTGGGGAATCCCGATGCGCAGCTGGGTCTTCCCGTGCAACAAGATCGGGCACCTCGAGAGGCTCGCGAAGGCCGGCGTCCAGGTCTATCGAACGCACGATGCCGGCTGGCTCGAATCGATTCGCAATCACGTACCTCGCCTCTACCCGGCGGGAAACCTGCTCGACAAGATCTTGCCGATCACGCCTCCGCTCGTCGAAGCACGGACTCGGAGCTTCGGCGAATACCGTGCGGTCGCCTTGCCCTCGTCCACCTTGCTGCTCGGACGCGACGGGCTGCGACGCCTCGCGCTTTCGAGCGTTTCGAAGCTGCGCTGGCTCCGCGCGCTGGAGAACGCGACGACGCAACGCAAGGTATTTCACCCCTGGTTTCATCCTTCGAATTTCTACACCGACGCCGAGACGCAATTCTCGATTCTCGAGACCTTGTTTCGCGCCGCGGCCAGCAAGCGTGACGCGGGCGTCCTGCGCATCGCCACCATGGCCGACTTTGCGGAAGCCGCGTCATGAGCGAAGCCTGGACCATCCGGAGGGTGGAGCCGGGCGACGGAGATGAGCTGGCGTCGTTCGCGAGGCGCCTGTGGCCCAAGCGCGACCCGGGATCGTTCGTGGGCCGATGGTGGATGAAGGCGAAGCCCGCGCAGTGCTTCGGCGCCTTCGCGAGCACTGGATCCGTCGGTGGGGTCTGCGGCGCTCGCGAGCAAAGGGTCTTCGTGCGGGGGGTGCCGGCTAGTGCCGTTGGCATCTGTGATTGGTTCATCGACCCGGAGACTCGCGGGTCAGGGCTTGGACGCAAGCTCGTCGAGGCGTCTCTGCGGGAGACCGATGTGGCCTGGAGCCTTTCGCTCTCCGGGGACGCCGAGAAGGCCTTCCTGAAGCTCAAGTTCAGCCCCGATCCCGCACATCGCGTGCCGCTCTTCCTGACCCCTTCGGCGCTCGTAGCCACCCGTCACGCACTCGCATCCGGAAGCGGTCTGAGCGTCGAGACCAGGGACTTCAGCCACGCGAGCCTCGACTCGCTCGCCGGCGAAATCGAGCAGGCTCGCGCCTTCCGCCAGGATGCGCACTTCACGGGAGGCGCGAGGGATCTCGATGCGTGGCGCTCCCATCTGGTCTTCGTACCGAAGCGAATTTATCAGGCGCACATGCTCCGAAATCGTCGAGCCGAGCTCATCGCCCTTGCCGTGTCGCGTCGACTCACGCGCGGCGGCTTCTCGCGACTTGGCCCCACGCGACTGACGCTGATGAGCGAGCTGCTCTGCGATCTCGCGCACCGGGACCAGTTGCAGCCGCTCTTTCGCCGAGTGGCTCTCGACGCCCTTCGCGCCGGCAGCGAACTGTTGCTGTTTCCCGTCCACGATCCGCCGATGCACGAGGTGCTCTCCAGGGCGGGGTTCTTCTCGGCCGGACCGTCCTGGATGCGCTTGCGCATCCCCCGCCTTTCGACGCGCTTCATGACGCGCCAATCGACCGCGCCCGCAGTCAGCCCGTCGCAGTGGCGCGTGACGGCGTTCGACTGCGACTTCGATCTCGGGCTCGGCGCGGACGCCGAGTCCTGACTCGGCTGCAGGTCGCCTGGGAGCACGGGCGCAGGCTCAAGACCCTTGTCCAGACCCCCTCTGCTTCTCCATCCAGGCTTGATGAGTCGCGATGACCGAACGATGGAAAGCCAGCCTCCTCGGCGCCAGGGTGTCTTCGCTGAAGTTCCGCGCAATCTCGATGTTGCGTTTGCTCGCTTCCCGCTGCCGTTCGGGATTGCAGGCCAGGGCCTTGATGGCAGCCGCCAGCTGCGCCGGGCGCCGCGGCGCTACCAGGAATTCCGCCGACAGAAGCTCCGGGACTCCCCCAACCTCCGTGGCGATGCAAGGGCACCCGCGCCCCATCGCCTCGACGAGCGCCCTCGGAAGTCCCTCGACGAGGGAGGCCTGCACGTAGATGTCGGCCCGATCGAGCTCCTCCCTCACTGCTTGCCCCGCCGGGAGCTGCCCGACGAAGCGAACGTGCTCGCGGATCCCAAGGGCGTGGGCCTGCTGCTCGAGCTGTGGCCTGAGGGGGCCATCCCCCACGAGCGTCAGCTCGAGATCGAGCCTCTCCGAACGGCAGGCGGCGACCGCGGCGATCAGTTCGGTGAATCCCTTGTAGGGCTGGTTCATGGCGCCGATGCTGGCGAGCCGGACGGGCCGCATCGAGAGATCGCGAACAGGCCGGCCTGATGTTGCGAACGCTGACTCGCTCAACTCGACGTCCGAGACGCCCATGCTCGTTGGTGCGGCCTGGCCGTCGCGCGCGATCCGGGGCGGATAGCGTCGCTGGAGGTAGTGTTGCGTCACGTACAGAACGTTCGCCGCGCGCGCACATTGCAGCCTCAAGGCTCTCGAGAACCACCAGCGGAAGAAGGCGCGCAGGGGATGTCGGCTGGCGCGCGGCGCGAAGCCGTCCCAGGGGTCGCCGACCACTTCGAGACTGTACGGGAGGCCGCGCCCCGCCAGCACCGATGCTGCGATCGTGCCGATGTGGCCCGGGACTCGAAGGATGAACGCCGCATCTTGCCCCACGGCCCCGAGCACGGCACTGCGAATGCCCGAGCGTCTTCGCAGGTACTGCTCGGGTCCTCGATAGTCGGGCACTGCGTGCACGCGGACTACCGGGTCATCGACGCGGCGCCATTGCGGCGCGGGCCGATCGACACGGCGCACACGGGCCAGGATCGTGACGGCCTCGAAGGCTGCGAGGTACCGGTCCCAGAACGGGCGGGCGTAGGACCCGTCAGTCCACACCGCTCCATCGGGCGTGCCCAGGAAGCGATGCTCGAGCGCGATCACCACCTTCACTTGGCGTGGCACGATCGGTTCAGGCGGGGCGCTTGCGCGATCGCCACCACTGCCAGGCCACGCCCGAGGCGAGACCGAGGAGGGCGGCGACAAGCATGGAGCGGGGGCGGTCGGGCCATGAAGCCTTGGTGGCCAGCGTGGGCGGGTCGAGGATCTGAAAGGTGGAGACGTCGCGGGCCTCGCTGGCCCGGGCCCCTTCCAGCCGATCCAGCGCGAAGACCAGGGTGGCCTCGGCGACCCTGCGGTCCCGGTAGAGCCTCTCGAACTGGGCGCGCAGGGCGGGCACGGCCAGCGCGGCGGGGAACATGCCGGTCGTGCGATCTTTCAGCGCCTTCGTCCCGGGCGGCGGAGCCTCTTCCCGGTCCCGCGGGGCCTCCAGGTCGAGGAGTCGCTCGTTCACGACCGAGAGTTGCGACTCGAGCTGCCGGACACTGGACTCGTCTGAGGTGGCGTAACGGCGCGCGTAGTCCAGCTCCATCTGCTTCAACCCCCGCTGGGCGTTGAGCGCGGCCACGGACGAGACCACCGCCTTGGCCTGCGACTCCAGGTCCACGATCTGGTGCTTCTCCTGAAAGCCCCGCATCCGCTCGGCCGCCTCGTCGGCCTGGCGGCGCAGCTCGGTCACCCGCCGCTCCAGGTACTTCACCTCCTCCGAGGCCGAGCTCACGCCGACCCGGCGGAATACCTCGTTTCCGTAG
>CAYGXT010000277.1:0-4847 GCA_964353695.1 uncultured Myxococcaceae bacterium | reverse complement strand
GCGCCCGCCCGAGCGCGATCTCATGGTGCTGGTGGCGGATCCCGACCCTGCGCGCGGGAAGGCGAGCGCCTCCGAGCTCGGCCGTCTCGGTCTCTACCCGCTGCTGGTGCACGACGGCGTCGATGCACTGCTGGCGCTGCAACGCTCGCTGCCGGCCTGCGTGCTGATCGACGCTGCGCTTCCGCGTCTGTCCGGCGTAGAGCTCTGCGAGGTGGTGAAGCGGAACGAGAGCCTGCGTGGGACGCACGTCGTGTTGTGCGGGAGCCCCGAGCAGCTCTCCAGCGTGGGCGTTCTGCGTGTCGCAGGCCTCGGTCCCGACGCCATGCTCGAGTACGGAGACCTGCCCGAGGGTCTCTCGGAGGCGCTCCGGCTATCGCGCCACGAGGAGGCTCCTATCGAGCCCCCGCGCCCACTGGAGCCGCCGGTCCTGCCGGAGCCGCCGCGCGTGCTGGAGCCGCCGCGCGTGCTGGAGTCGCCGAGTGCACTGGAGTCGCCGGTCCTGCCGGAGCCGACGCCACTTCCTGTGCCGACACCGAATCGTGTTGATTCCGATCCCGAGATCGCAAAAGCCGAGCGCCTCGCGCGCATCGTCGTGTCGGAAATCGTGCTCTACAACACGGAACGCTTCGAGCGCGCCGCACGCGAGGACGACGTGCTCGAGGCCCTGGCGGGCGAGCTTCATGAGGCCCGCCTGCTCTTCCGGCAGCGCTTTCCGGCGCAGCTGCGCGAGGGGCGGGATTTCGTGGCAGAGGAGCTGCTGCGGGTGGCGCGGAGCCGCGTGGCGCACTGACGCCGACTGCGTCGTGTGGTATCCCTGCCGGCCGTGGAGGGATCCAGCCGGAGAGCCGCACTCGCCGCCCTGCTCGCGGCCGCACTGGGAGCGGCAGCGCTCGCGGGCTGTGGATACCACCTCGTCAGCTACCGCGGCGCCCTCGGGGACGTGCGGCGGGTCTCGATACAGAGCCTGCGCAACGACTCCCTCGCCGCCGGCTATGGCGCCATCGTCACCGAGGCTCTCCTCAAGGAGTTCCAGCGTCGGGGAGCCCTCCAGGTGGTGAGCGATCCTGCCCTTGCAGACCTCAGCATCGGGGGGCGGGTGCTTCCGATCCAGGCCGGTGCGCGCAGCTTCTCGTCGGTCGTGCTGGCCCTCGAGTACCAGGTCACCGTCCAGATCGAGCTCGACGTGCGGCGGCGTGACGGCACGCAGGTGCCGATCGACCCGGGCGCGCTCACCGAGTCCGAGATCTACGTCGCGAGCGCCGACGCCGAGGCTGCGCTCACGAACCGCAATGAGGCGCTGCGGCGCGTGGCGAGCGTGATCGCCGGCCGCGTCCACGACGCGCTCTTCGAACGCCTGATGCCGTGACGCCCGAGGCCCTGCGCGCCGAGCTCGCGAAGGGCAGGGTGCGTCCTGCCTATCTGCTCGCGGGCAGCGAGGGGCTGCTGCGGGACGAGGCGCTGGCGCTGCTGCGTGAGGCGGTGCTCGGCGAATCGCCCGCCGAGTTCAATCTCGACCGTTTCGACGCTGCCGGCTGCACGCCGGCAGCGCTGCGCAGCGCGGTTCAGATGCTGCCGGTGCTCGGCGCGCGCCGCCTCGTCTGGCTGCGTGAGCCCGAGGCTGGACGCGCCGGCTCGAAAGGGCTGACCGAGGTGCTGGCCGAGATCGTTCCCAAGCTGCCCGAGACTGCGGTGTTGGTGGTAACGGCATCGAAGGTCGACCGGCGTTCGCGTTGGGTGAAGGCATTCGCCGAGCCCGCGTTGCTCGTCGAATGCGAGGCGCCGCAGGGCGGAGCCGCACTTGCGGCCTTCGTCGCGGCCGAGGCCGCGCGGCGCGGGCTCTCGCTCGAGCCGGGCGTCGCGGAGCTGCTCGCGGAGCGCGTGGGGCCCGAGCTCCTCGTGCTGCGGCAGGAGCTCGAGAAGGCGGCGCTGCTGGCCGTGCCGGCGACGCGGATCGCCCGCGCGCACGTCGAGGCCGGCGTCGTCGCGCTGGCGGAGAAGCCGGTCTGGGACTTGACGGACGCGATCGGAGAGGGACGCGCGCGCGACGCGCTGCCGCTCCTCGCGCGCCTGCTCCGTTCCGGTACGCCGCCGCCCCTGCTGCTGGGTACGCTCGCCTCGCACTTTCGCAAGCTGCTCCGGCTGCGGACGGGCGGGAGCGTGGCGGCTCCCCCCTTCGTGCAGCGCAAGCTCGAAAGACAGGCGCGCCGCTACACACAAGCGCGTCTGTTGGCGGCGCTGCGCGCCATCCACGAGGCCGACCTCGCGCTGAAGGGGCAGGGCGGGATCGCCCCCGAGATCACGATCGAGCGCCTGGTCCTCGGCCTCGCGGCCTGAGGCGGAGGCCCGCTACTTCGCCTGGCCTGCCTTGTGGAGACGCTTGGCCATGCGCGACACGCGCCGGCTGGCGCGGCGCTTCGGGATCAGACCCGTGGCCGCGGCTCGGCGAAGTGCACCCTCGACGCCCCGGAACTGAGCCTTGCCTTCGTCCAGCTTCCCGCCCTCGACGGCGGATCTGAACTCCTTCTCGAGGGTGCGGATGCGGTTCTTGGCCTGGCGGTTGCGCTCGCGGCGGCGCTCACTCTGGCGGGCGCGCTTCTCCGCGGACTTGTGGTTGGCCACTGGGGCTCTCCTCCGGATCTCTTGGACGCGGGAACATAGGCGCAGCAGCGCTGCCTGTAAACGCAGGCTGCCCGCAACCGGCCCCGCGGACCCCGCGCACCGCCATGCCCGTTCAGCCTGGCCGCCGCGGTTCCGATACGAAAGGCGGGCAAGTACGCCCGGAGGGCATAGATGCAGGTCGAGGTCGGAGCCGCCGCCCGCCCGCCTGGACGCTTCGGCGCCGCGCTGGGCCTGGCCGGGCTGCTGCTGCTCGCGCCGCCGGCCTGGGCCGAAGGGCAGATTTTGCCTCCCCAGGAGCCAGGAGCGGCTCGGGTCGCCGATCCCGCCCCGAACCCCCTGGCGGCCTGGCGTTCCGAGGGAGGCCTCCCCGAGCGGGCCGACCGCACCCGCCTGGCTGCCCTGCAGGTCGGCATCCCCAGCTTCGACGCTCCCGCGCGGGCTCTCCTGCTGGATGCTTCCGAAGGCAGCCGGCTCGCGCGCGCACGAGCCGCCGTGACGGTGGCCGAGGGGCTGCCCCTGGCGCAGGCTGCGCTCGCCCTTGCCCGGCTCCAAGACGACCACGACGTTCCCGGAGCCGCCATTGCTGCCGCGCGCGGCCTCGGCGCTCTCTTTCAGCACCGCGAGGCGCGACTCTGGCTCGAGGCGACGGGCATCCTGGCCGCTCGCAACGCGCTCTTCTTGGGCTCGCTTGCCTTCCTTGCCGGTCTGGCCGCGCTCTACGCTCGTGCCGCCGTCCACGATCTCGGCGATCGCTTGGGCAGTTCGCTCCCGCTCTTCGCATGCGCCGGGATCCTGGGCGTGCTCGTGCTGCTGCCGGCGATTCTCGGGCAGGGCCTCGCGGGCATCGCGCTCTCGCTCTTTGCACTCGCTCTCTGCTACGGAAGCCCGGCAGAGCGGCACGCAGCCTGGCTGGCCGCTGCGCTGCTGATCTTCGCGCTCGAGGTCGGCACGTTTGGTGCCGCGCGTGCTCTCGTCGCCCTCGATCCCGATCCCGTCGCCTCGGCGTTCCAGCGCGTCGAGTCGGGCGCCTCTTTGGATGGCGAGCATGTGCGCCTCGAACACGCCGCTGCCTCCGATGCGCTCGCCGCACGCGGTCTCGCCCTCGAGGCGCGGCGGAGCGGAAGGCTTCAGGAGGCCGCAGATCGCTATGCGAAGCTCCTCGCCTCGGACGAGGCCGATGCGACGCTTGCGAACAATGCGGCCAACGTCTGGCTCGCCCTCGGAAACGTGGCACGGGCCGTCGAACTCTACGAGCGCGCCGCGAAGCTCTCGGACTCGCCGGAGGTGCTGTACAACCTCTCCTACGCCTACGGGCAGGCGATCCGGCCCAGCAAGCAGGATGAGACGCTCCAACGCCTGCAGCGCCTCGCTCCCGCGCTCGCTTTCGATCTCCTGGAGATCCAGGAAAAGCTGACCGGTGGTTTCACGCTCGACCTGCCCCTCCCGGTGGCGACGCTGCGCGCACGCGCAGAGCAGGCTCGGGCGTTGGACGGCGTGGCCTTCGAGCTGCGGCGCTCACTCGCTCCCGGAGCCATCGGCGCCGCGCCCGTCGCGACGCTCGCTGCGTTTCTCGTTGCTGCGGCCCTCGCGCGCGGGGCGGCGGGAAGCTTCCGCCGGTCGGGCGCCTGCCGGCGCTGCGGCGGCAGGCTATGCCCGCGTTGCGACGGCGCCGCATCCGGAAGCAAGCTCTGCGCCGCCTGTCAGCGCCTGTTCGAACGTCCCGAGACGGCCGACCCGGAGCGGCGCGTGCGGCGCCTGGCCGAGCTCGAGCGGCGCACCCGCTGGCTCTCCCGTGCGCGGCTCGCGGCCTCCGTCGCGCTCCCGGGCGCTGCGGGGTTGCTGGCGAGACGGCCCTGGCTCGGGCTCGCGGGAGCGCTCGCCCTTGCTGGCGTAGCGGCCTGCGTCGCCGGGCTCCCCGCGCAGCTCACCGACCCGCTGGCCGCCGGCGGCGCGGGAGTGCTCGCCTTCCGCCTGGCGTGCGTGCTCTGCCTCGGCCTCTACGCGTGCCTGGTCGCGCTCGCGCTGCGTCAGCGCTCGGCTGTCGCCCGATGAGCGTCGCGCTCCGCGGGAATCTCGAGGACTTCGGTGTCTGTGAGGTCTTCCAGCTCATCGGACATCAGCGAAAGACCGGCGTGCTCGAGATTTCCACGGATGAGGTCCGCATCCAGCTCCGCTTCGACGCCGGGAGCGTGGTGTCGGCCGCTCCGTTGGGCGAGCAGCCCGACGCC
>CAYGXT010000276.1:0-4861 GCA_964353695.1 uncultured Myxococcaceae bacterium | reverse complement strand
CCGACGGGCGTGCGCGCAAGGCTTGCGAGCACGTGCTCGATCACCACGGCGTCGGGAGCTTCCCATAGGCGCTCGGCGGCCGCCTCGGTGAGTGCGACGTTCACGAGGCCGGCGCCCGGGGGCGCTACGCCCGGCTTGTGATGGTCGACGGCGAGCCCATAGAGCTCGATGCCTTCGGGGCGCGGAAATGCCACGCCGTAGTAGGGAAGCGTCGGTGGCGCCTTCTCGAGCAGCAGGAACGCGATCATGCCACGCACGTAGTGGACGTTCGCAAAGAAGGCCCGCTCCGCTTCCGTCAGCTTCGGGCAGAGCGGCGCCACCAGAGTGCCGGGCACGCAGACGACGGCGGCGTCGGCGAGCACCTCATGCTCGCCAGCGGCGCTCCGGTAGCGTACGCGCGCACCGCCGGGCTCCGTCTCGACGGCGACGGCCTCGCAGCCCGCAAGCACATCGAGCCCCCGCGCCAGCGTCTGCGTCAGCAATCCGATTCCGCCCTCGAAGCATTCCAGCCGGAAGCCGCCCAGCACGAAGCGCAGCACCAGCAGCGCGAAAGCCCCCGACAGATGTTCCGGATCGCTGTCGAAGGTGGAGGAGAGCGCGGGCCCGAGCAGATACTCGAGGTTCTCCTCGCCGACGACGCGGCGCAGATAGCTCGCGAGATCCTCGCGATCGATCGGCGCCGCGAGCTCGGGCTGCATCGGATCGAGCAGGTGTCGGTTGCGCCAGAGCTCCCAGAACAGGCGTGGCAGGCGCGCCTTCGCGCGCGCCGAGAGCAGCGGCGAGCGCAGGAACTCGAAGGGCGAGTCGTAGTCTCCGGGCAGCAGCCGTCCGTCGCGTAATATGGCGTTGCTCGCGAGCGCGACGGGGCGGATGCGATCCGCGATTCCGAGCTCCTCCGCAACACGGTGGAGGTTCCGGTAGCCGCTGGCGATGAACTGCGCGCCGCGATCCACTACGTAGTCGCCCTCGCGCTCGCTCCGCATGCGTCCGCCCGGCACGGTCTCGCGCTCGAGCACGTGCACGGCGTGCCCGCGCTGCTGCAGGCGCCACGCGCAGGCGAGCCCCGCGACGCCGCCTCCGACGACGAGGATCGACGCCATCTCAGTCCGCGACCCGTGCCACGAGATTGCCGACGACGCGCCGCAGCGCCTCCGGCGCGAAGGGCTTCTTCAGGAAGGCGGCGCGCTGCTTCGCGACGAGCAGGCTCACCTCCTTCTCCGGCGGAAGCCCGCTCGTGAGCACGATCCCAAGTCCGGGCCGGATCTCGAGCAGGCGCGCCAGCGTCTCGAGACCGCCGTGGGGCGGCATCACGAGGTCGAGCACGACCACGGCAATGTCGTCGGGTGCGCCGGCGAGGGCGGCCAGGGCCGCATCCCCATCCGCCACCGCCAGGACGCGGAAGCCTCTCGATTCGAGCACCCGCTGCATCAGCTGGCGCAGCAGCTCATCATCATCGGCGATCAGCACGACGGATGCGGGCACCTGCGCATCCTACCGCTCAAGCGCACTGGACGAAGGACGAAAATAAGACGAAACTCTGAAGATGGGACAGCCGGGCCGCGGAGACTACGTGGAGCTGCGCAGCCGGAGCGCCTTCTCCTTCCTCGAGGGCGCCTCGAGCCCCGAAGCTCTGGCCGAACGCGCGGCGGAGCTCGGCTATGGGGCCCTCGCCCTCGCCGACCGCGACGGGCTCTACGGGGCGCCGCGCTTCCACCAGGCAGCCCGCGCCGCAGGGCTGCGCGCGATCGTGGGAGCCGACGTCACGCTCGTGGGGGGCGCCCGCCTGCTGCTGCTGGCCGAGTCGCGGGCGGGCTACCGGAACCTCTCGCGCCTGCTCAGCGCGGGCCGGCGCCTTGCGCCGCGGGGTGCGCCTGCCTGCTCCTGGCAGGCGCTGGAGGAGCATGCAGCCGGACTCGTGGCCCTGCTGCGGGGCGACGCCTCGCTCGAGCCCACTCTGCTCTCGCAAGTCCGGGGCCTCTTTGGCGAGCGCCTATGGGTGGACGTGTCGCGACACTTCGAACGCGGAGCCGAGGCGTCCGCACGCCGCGCCGTAGCGCTGGCCGGGGCCGCGCGCGTGCCGGTCGTGGCCACCAACGACGTGCGCTGCGCGCGACCGGCCGACCGACGCCTGCTCGATGCCCTCGCCTGCCTGCGCCACAAGACCAGCCTCGACCGCGCCGGTCGCGCGCTGCTCCCGAACGCCGAGCGCTGCCTCTACGCGCCGCAAGAGATGTCCGCCCGCTTCGCCGACCAGCCGGCCTGGCTGCGCGCCACGCGCGAGATCGCCGACCGCTGCACGTTCACGCTGGAAGACCTCGGCTATCGCTTTCCGACCTTTCCTGCTCCCGCGGGCGAGACACAGGCGTCCTGGCTCCGCCGCGAAACCTTCGCCAGCGCCGCACTCCGCTACGGCATGCCGCTCTCACGGCGCGTCCGCACGCAGCTCGAGCACGAGCTGCATGTGATCGAGAGGCTCGACCTCGCCGGCTACTTCCTGATCGTCCACGACATCGTCTGCTTCGCGCAGCGCGAGGGCATCCTGGTGCAGGGCCGCGGCTCCGCCGCCAACAGCGCCGTCTGCTATGCGCTTGGCATCACGGCCGTCGATCCCGTGGGCATGGAGCTGCTCTTCGAGCGCTTCCTCTCCGAGGAGCGCGGAGAGTGGCCCGACATCGATCTCGACCTGCCTTCGGGTGAGAAGCGCGAGCGCGTGATCCAGTACGTGCTGGCACGCTACGGACCTAACGGCGCAGCGATGATGGCGAACGTCATCACCTACCGTACGCGGCTTGCAGTGCGCGAGATGGGCAAGGTGCTCGGCCTCGCGCCGGACTCCATCGACCGGCTCGCAAAGCTGCTCTCGAGCTTCGACCACGACGAA
Source organism: uncultured Myxococcaceae bacterium (assembly GCA_964353695.1). Taxonomy (GTDB): domain Bacteria; phylum Myxococcota_A; class UBA9160; order UBA9160; family UBA9160; genus MYXO. The sequence goes on along the minus strand of CAYGXT010000276.1, from coordinate 1,980 downwards.
CATTCGCCGGGCGACGGCCCCGGCCCCGCGCCCGCAGCGCTGGCTACGAACGATGCCGCGCGCATGGCGGAGCGCGATGCGCTGCTGCGCCGCGCGGGCGTCGATCCGGAGGCTCCTCGCATCAGCACCTTGCTCGAGTTGGTGGAGCGTGTGCGCGGCTTGCCGCGCCACCTCGGCCAGCATTCCGGCGGCGTGGTGATCGCGGCGGGACGCCTCGACGAGATCGTGCCCATCGAGCCCGCCGCCATGCCCGGCCGTCCCGTGGTGCAGTGGGATAAGGACGACTGCGCGGACCTCGGCATCCTCAAGATCGACCTGCTCGGCCTCGGCATGCTCAACGCCCTCGAGAAGACTCTCCCGCTGGTGCGAGAGCATGAGGGCATCGAGCTCGATCTCGCGAAGCTGCCGGCGGACGATCCGAAGACCTACGCCATGATCCGTCGCGCCGACACCGTGGGCGTGTTCCAGATCGAGAGCCGCGCGCAGATGGCGACGCTCCCGCGCATGAAGCCCGAGCATTTCTACGACCTGGTGGTGGCGGTGGCCATCATCCGGCCCGGGCCCATCGTGGGCCGCATGGTGAATCCCTACCTGGAGCGACGCGCAGGAAGGCAGCCCGTCCGCTACCCGCATCCGAGCCTCGAGCCGATCCTGGCGCGCACCCTCGGCGTGCCGCTCTTCCAGGAGCAGCTGCTGCGCCTCGCCATGACGGCAGCCGGCTTCACGGGCGGCGAGGCCGAGGAGCTGCGCCGCGCCATGGGCTTCAAACGCTCGGCCGAGCGGATGGCGAAGCTCGAGCAGAGGCTTCGCGACGGCATGCGGGCGCGCAACATCTGCGGCGTGGCGCAGGATGAGATCGTCCGCGGCATCACGTCGTTCGCACTCTACGGCTTTCCGGAATCGCATGCGGCTTCGTTCGCGCTGCTGGCCTACGCCTCGGCGTATCTGAAGGCGCACCATCCCGCGGCCTTCCTGGCGGGGCTGCTCAATGCCTGGCCCATGGGCTTCTACCACCCCGCAACGCTGGTGAAGGACGCGCAGCGCCACAATCTCGAGGTGCGCCCAATCGATGTCGCACACTCGGGCTGGGAGTGCACCCTCGAGCGGGCTTCTTCAGGCAAGCAGCCCGCGCTGAGACTCGGCCTGCGCTTCGTCTCGGGCCTGCGCGAAGCAACCGCGAGCGCCCTCGAGACGGAACGTGCACGCGAGCCCTTCTCGAGCGCGGCAGATTTCGCGAAGCGCGTGGCGCTGCGCCGCACGGAGCTCGACACGCTGGCCGAGCTCGGCGCACTCGCCTGCATCGAGGCATCGGCCCACTCGCGCCGCGCCGCCCTCTGGCAGGTGGCGGCGCTGGAGCGCGACGGCGGCTCGCTCTTTGCGGGCACGGCGCCCGAGACCGACGCCTCGCCGCTCGGCGAGATGACGCCGCTCGAAGAAACCCTCGCCGATTACCGAAATAGCGGCATCACCACCGGGCCGCAGCTGCTGGCGCATCTGCGGCCGGAGCTGACAGCACGTGGTGTCATTACGGCCGAGGCGCTGCGCCGCGTTCCGAATGGCCGCGTCGTACGTCTTGCGGGCCACGTGATCGTGCGCCAGCGCCCCGTCGCAGCGAAGGGTTTCTGCTTCCTTACGCTCGAGGACGAGACTGGCATGGCCAATGCCGTCCTCACCAGGGACGCCTTCCGGCGCTTCCGGGCAACGCTCCAGACCTCGGCGGTCCTGGAGGTCGCCGGGCCGATCCAGAACGTGGAGGGTGTGATCCACCTGCGCGTACGTGAGCTCGTGCCGCTGCGGCTCCGGGCCACGCTCCCGCCGTCGTATGACTACCGCTGAACGCGAGGACGCGTACGGGTTCGAATTTCGTCTTCCCCTCTAGCACTCTCGCAACGCCGCACGATCGGGATCACGGAGATGCAGGGCGTCGAGCGGCCGACTTGCCCGCCCCTTTCCCATACGCTGATTCGGCGCGCCAACGCC
>CAYGXT010000275.1:0-4880 GCA_964353695.1 uncultured Myxococcaceae bacterium | reverse complement strand
GGCCGCGATGCGCGACGTATTCATGCCCTGGCAGCCCTCGGGCATGCCGCAGCCGGTGATCACGTCGGCGATCTCCTCCGGGTCGAGCTTCGGACAGCGCTCGAGAAGGGCGCGGAAGGTATGGGCGAGCTGATCCACGGGCGGAGTCAGGTTGAACGAGCCGCGATGGGCCTTGGTCAGTGCAGTGCGGACGCTATCGACAATGACTGCTTCACGAGCCATGAGATCCTCCTTGGGCTGTTTCCGGGGCGGCCGCCGCGGAGCGTTCGCGGAGGATACACCCGAACCATCGAATGCATCGGATGGGCCGCGGCCGAGCGGCGGCGGACAAATGCCGGTTGACTATAGCGAAAGTATCAGTTAGATATCTATTCAATGGGCGAGCAGGAGGCCGACGAGATTTCAACGGAATCCCCCCCGGGGATTTCGTTGCGCTTGCCTCCGCTGCGGGGAGAGGGAGGGGTGCCGCTCATTCCGAGGCCGGCCGAGGTCTTCGACCCGGTAGCCCGGGCCCTCGACTGCATCGGAGATCGCTGGACGCTCGTCTTGGTGCGGCATCTGCTCGGGGCGCCGCGCGGCTTCCAGGAGCTGCGCGTGCGTACGGGAATCGCGCCGCGCGTACTTTCGGGGCGGCTGCGCGACCTGGTTGCTGCCGGCTTCGTCACGCCCGTCGTGGAAGGCACGCGCTCGCTGTATGCGATTACACCGCGCGGCCACACGCTCGAGCCCATCCTTGGCGCGGCGGCGCGCTGGTGGGTACGGCATGCCATGGGGGAGGCCGGATCCACGCCGAGCCAGTTCACCGAGACCTCGGCGCAGTCGATCCTCGAGTCCTTGCCGTTCCTGCTGCGCGAAGAGCGCGCGCAGGGCGTGAGCCTCGTCTACGAGATCCGTCTGACGGGTGCGGGGGGAGGCGTCTGGAGAGTGCGCATCGCCGACGGCGCCTGCACGGTAGAGCCCGGCTTCGCCGACCGCGCTGACGTCCGCTACACCGCGGACGCCCGCGTCTGGTGTGCCGTCGCTCTCGGCAGGCTCGACGCGCGCGAGGCCGTGCGCACGGGCGCTCTCACGAAGGAGGGCGGCCCCGAGGCCTTCGACCACTACTTCCAACAGGTAGGCAGGCTCGCGCAGACGGGCGAAGCCCCCGACAACCGATCCCGCCGGGCGGCCCCCCCGACCCGGAAGGGAAGGAGAAGCCCATGATCTCGTTCGGACCGACGGAAGAGCAGGAGATCGTACGCGAGGCCTTGCGCGAGTTCGCGCAGAAGGAGATCCGCCCGCTCGCGCGGGAGTGCGACGAGACAGGGATCATCCCGGACGCCGTGCTCGAGGCCGCGTGGAGCCTCGGTCTCACGTCGACGCAGATCCCCGAGACTTATGGCGGCGCCGGCGAGGCGCGCTCCCCCATCACCAACGTGCTGGCGCTCGAAGAGCTGGCGTTCGGTGATGCAGCGCTGGCGCTGGCGATTGTTTCGCCCTCGAGCTTCGCCATTCCCATTCTCGACATGGGCACAGAGGAGCAGAAGAAGACCTACCTCCCGTTGTTTACGGGCGAGCGCTTCCACGCGGCGTCGCTGGCCCTGGTCGAGCCGAGCCCGGTCTTCGACGCGCTCGAGCTGCGCGCCACGGCCGAGCCCAAGGGCGACGGCTTCCTGCTCTCGGGACGCAAATGCTTCGTGGTGCTGGGCGATCGTGCGAGCCATTTCCTGGTGGTGGTTCGGGCCAGCGGGCGCGAGGGCTTCGCCGGCATCGAGGCCTTCATCGTGCCGCGCGATGCGAGAGGCCTCGAGATCTCCGAGATCGAGAAGAACCTCGGTTTGCGCGGGCTTCCGACCGTCTCGCTCTCCCTGGATCACGTCGAGGTCCCGGCGTCGAGCCGACTGGGCGGCGAGGCCGGTATCGACGCCAGGCGACTGCTGGCCTGCTCGCGCTCGGGCCTTGCCGCCGCGATGCTCGGGCTCTCGCGCGCGGTGATGGAGTACGCCATCCCCTACGCCAAGGATCGGATCGCGTTCGGAGAGGCCATCGCCAGGCGCCAGACCATCGCATTCTGGCTTGCCGACATGCGCATCGAGATCGACTCCATGCGCTGGCTCACATGGCAAGCGGCGTCGTCGCTCGAGCGTGGCAACGATGCCACGCGCACGGCGCACCTGGCGCGGGCCTACGCGGCCGACGCCTGCATGAAGATCTCCGACGACGGGCTGCAGGTTCTCGGCGGCCATGGATTCATCCGCGAGCATCCGGTCGAGCTCTGGTACCGGGCTGCCCGCACCCTCGGCGTGCTCGAAGGCGCGGTCGCGGTCTGAACCACGAGAATCCAGGGAGATCCCCATGATCGACTTTGAGCTCACCCAGAACGATCGGAAGATCCTCGACAATGTGCGCCGCGAGGCACTGGTGGCGCGCACCTACGCTCGCTACTACGACGAGCACGAGCACGAGTTCCCGCCCGAAACGCTCCCCGAGGCGAAGAACTTTCCCGACGTCTGGACGCTCTTCGCCGGCCGCACGGCCGAGGACACGAGCATGGGCGTCATCTCGCTGCTGATGGCGATGGGACAGACCTGGGGCGACTACTCCGTGCGCATGCGGCGCGGCAAGGGCGGGCTCGGCAACGCCGCGCTACGCGCTGCGGGCACGCCCGAGCAGCAGGAGAAATGGAAGGACGGGACCCTCGCCATGGCCATCACCGAGCCGGGCTGCGGCTCCGACTCGGCCGCCGTGCAGTGCACGGCCGTGCTCGACGGCGATGAGTGGGTGATCAACGGCGAGAAGATCTTCGTCACGACCGGCTGCCGTGCGGATGGCGTAGTGGTCTGGGCGACGATCGACAAGAGCGCGGGCCGGGCCGGCATCAAGAGCTTCCTGATCGAGAAGGGCACACCCGGCTTCGTGGTGGGACACAAGGAGAAGAAGCTCGGCATCCGCGCCGACGACACCGCGGTCTACATCTTCGAGAATTGCCGCATCCCGCGCAGCAACCTGCTCGGCGGCGACGAGTCGATCCCGCATGCGGGCTCGGGCGGCTTCCGCGGCGTGATGAAGACCTTCAACATGACGCGCCCGGGTGTCGCCGCAATCGGCCTCGGCATGGCCGAGGCAGCCCTCGACTTCACCCGCGAGGAGCTCGAGAAGGCGGGCGTCGAGATCGTCTACGGCCCCGGCATCCACGGGCAGTCGGCGGCGGCGCAGAAGTTCCTGCACCTCGAAGGCCAGCTCGAGGCCGCAAAGCTCACGACCCTGCATGCGGCGTGGCTTGGCGACGAGCGCAAGCCCAACAACGACGAGGCCTCCATCTGCAAGGCCAAGGCGGGCGCCGCGGTGCGGGAGATCACGCAGGGCTGCATCGAGCTGCTGGGCCCGATCGGTATCACGCGCGAGCAACTGCTCGAGAAGTGGTTCCGCGACGTGCGCATCACCGACATCTACGAAGGCACAGGCCAGATCCAGCGCCTCATCCTCGCGCGCTCGATTCTTGGCTACTCGAGCAAAGAGCTGAAGTAGAGCCGGAGCAGCGCGGGGAGGGCGTCCCCGAGCGGCGGACGTGAATTCCTGTGCGGTTTTCTACCCATTGATGGTAGAATGACCTGCGGGCCAGCCGCCCAGGCTCCGGCCCGCCCTACCGCACGAGGAGAATCGGAATGCCCCACGCCACGATGACAGCGCTCTTCTCTCACGCCCGGACAGCCGCCGCCTGCGCCGCGCTTGGGCTCGTGGTCGCACCTTCAGCCTTCGCCGTGGGCGGCGATGACTTGAACACAGGGACCAAGATCAATGCCGCGACGCAGGCGTGTCAGGTCAAGATCGCCGCCGCCGGAGCGAGCTACGCGGCCAAGGCCGCGGCCGCCATGAACGCCTGCCTCGATGCCATCGTGAAGTGCGACGAGCAGGCCGACGCAGCGAAGGCGCTCACGTGCCGCCGCGTGCTGCTCGTCAAGCCCACCGGCAAGTGTGCCGTCGGCAAAGTGGACGAGGGGGCGAGCATGCTTGGCGACGGGGCCGCGTTCCACGCCAACCTGTTCTCTTTGTCGAAGGCGGTGCTGCTCAAGGAGATGAGAACCTACACGACGGCGATCCAGAAGAAGTGCTTCGACGTGATGTTCGTGGATCTAGGGAGCGTTTCCACGGGGCTGGGCTTCTCGCCCACGCCGGCTGACAAGCTCGCCCTGGCAGACTCCACGAACCAGGACCCCGGCGGAATCCAATGTCTGGCCAACGGGCTGGTACTGAAGACCCATCCGCTGGCGAACGACATCACGCAGCTCGTAGAGAATCTTCATGCCCAGTGCGTGGTGTCGAAGGATCCGACGAAGCTCGGTACGGCGTGCGCGGTCAACGCGCAATGCGACGGAACTGGACTGCCCGGAACCGGCAGATGCGGGGCGCTGGCGCAGATCTTCCGGCAGGGGAGCATCAAGCCCTGCGCCGCACCGCCGACCGTTGCCAGCTGCGGGGATGGATACGCGACGGATCCCGAGCAGTGCGAAGACGGTAACGTGGTGAACGGGGACGGCTGCTCCTCGATCTGCGAGCTCGAGCCCGTATTCCACGCCCCTAGGACGGGGCAGACGACGTGCTGGAACAGCCTGGGCGCGGTCATCTCCTGCGCGGGCACGACACAGGATGGCGACCTGCTGAAGGGCACGGCGCTGGCCTACGTGGTGGACAACGTGAACGGCACGATCACCGACATCAACACGGGCCTGATGTGGGAGAAGCTCTCGGACGACGGGACGATCCACGATTGGGACGACGAATATACGTGGGACGACGCGTTTGCGGTGAAGATCGCGACGCTCAACGGGGGCAGCTTCGCCTTGCATACCGACTGGCGGCTGCCGAACAAGAAGGAACTCGAGAGTATCGTCAACGCCGAG
>CAYGXT010000274.1:0-4906 GCA_964353695.1 uncultured Myxococcaceae bacterium | reverse complement strand
TGGCGTTCACACGCAACCCGTCCACCGGCGACGGCCTCTTCTACGGCGAGTATCTCGTGAACGCGCAGGGCGAGGACGTGGTGGCGGGCATCCGCACGCCACAGCCCATCAACAAGGCCAACCGCCTGGCGGACCAGGCGCGCCTGCCGACGCTGGAAGAGGAGATGCCCGCGGCCTACCGCGACCTGGTTCGCATCTACAAGAAGCTCGAGCATCACTACCGCGACATGCAGGACATCGAGGTCACGATCGAGCACGGCAAGCTCTGGATGCTCCAAACAAGGACGGGCAAGCGCACTGTTCGCTCGGCCGTGAAGATCGCCGTGGACATGGCGCATGAGCGCCTGATCACGAAGGAAGAGGCGATTCTACGCATCGACCCGAGTGCGCTCGATCAGCTGCTGCATCCGACCTTCGACCCGAAGGCCAGGCGCGAGGTGCTGGCGCGCGGGCTGCCGGCTTCACCGGGTGCGGCGACCGGCAATATCGTGCTCTTTGCGGACGAAGCCGAAGCGCGGGCAAAGGCGGGCGAGAAGGTGATCCTGGTGCGTGCCGAGACCTCGCCCGAGGACATCCACGGCATGCATGCCGCCGAGGGAATCCTGACAGGGCGGGGTGGCCTCACGTCGCATGCGGCGGTGGTTGCACGCGGCATGGGCAAGTGCTGCGTGGCCGGCTGCGGCGCGCTGCGGATCGACGCCGAGAAGGGCGAGATCCAGTTCGAGGGCCAGAGCATGAAGGTCGGCGACCCGATCTCGATCGATGGCTCGACGGGCGAGGTGATGCGCGGCCGCGTGCCGACCGTGACCCCCGAGCTCGGCGGCGAATTCGCCGAGCTCATGCAGTGGGCAGACGCGCGGCGGCGCCTGGGTGTGCGAACCAACGCCGACACGCCCCACGATGCGAAGGTCGCCCGGCAGTTCGGCGCCGAGGGCATCGGTCTGTGCCGGACGGAGCATATGTTCTTCGAGCCGGATCGGATCCTGGCCGTACGCGAGATGATCCTCGCGAGCGACGGCGTGCAGCGGCGCCATGCCCTCGAGAAGCTGCTGCCGATGCAGCGCAGCGACTTCGTCGGGATCTTCCAGGCGATGGAAGGCCTGCCGGTCACGATTCGTCTGCTCGATCCGCCGCTCCACGAGTTCCTGCCCCACGAGGAGGCCGGGATCCGCGAGGTGGCCGCAGCGCTGGGCACCGACATGGCGCGCGTGCGGGCGAAGGTCGACTCGCTGCGCGAGTTCAATCCCATGCTCGGGCACCGAGGCTGCCGCCTCGGAATCACCTTCCCCGAGATCTACCGGATGCAGGTGCGCGCCATCGCCCAGGCTGCGCGGCAGGTGGCGGAGTCGGGCGTCAAGGTGCAGCCGGAGATCATGATTCCGCTGGTGGCACACGTGAAGGAGCTCGAGCGTCTGCGAGGAGCGGCGCAGGAGGAGATCGATGCCGTCTTCGTGGGGTACAAGGGCCCGAAGCTGCGACCGAGCATCGGCACCATGATCGAGCTGCCGCGTGCGGCTCTGACGGCCGACGCGATTGCCGCCCACGCGGACTTCTTCTCCTTCGGAACCAACGACCTCACGCAGATGGCCTACGGCCTCTCGCGCGACGATGCCGGCCGCTTCCTCGATGTCTACATCGAGACCGGGATCCTCGACGACGATCCCTTCGTCTCGATCGATGAGGAAGGGATCGGAGCGCTGATCCGGATCGGCGTCGAGCTGGGGCGGAAGACGCGGAAGGACCTCAAGGTCGGGATCTGCGGCGAGCATGGCGGCGATCCGAAGAGCGTGAAGTTCTGCGCGAGGATCGGCCTCGATTACGTCTCCTGCTCGCCCTACCGCGTACCCGTCGCACGGCTGGCGGCGGCGCAGGCCGAGATCGAGGCGAAGGCGGCGGCCGGCCGGGGACGCGCCCGATGACGCGATCGTTGGCCCTTCGTCTCGCCTCCGTTGGGCTTGCCCTGGCCCTGGCGGGCTGCGGCTCGCTCTCACCGCCGGGCTGGCTCTGGCCGTTCGGCGCCGAGGAGCCCGAATCCGCGGCGGTGCACGCGCCGGCTCCCACCCCTGTGCCGCCGGCCTCTGCCGAGCGGGCGCTGCCGTCGGGAGACGAGGCCTTGCTCGGCTTCCACGAGCGCGCCGAGGCCTTCTACAAACGGCTCGCGCAGCGTCGCTTCAATACGCTCGCGACCTACAACGATCCGACGCTGCGCGGCTACTTCGAGACGCAGGAGGGCTACTCCGACTACTATGCCCGCCTTGCGGAAGAGCTGACGGCGGCCCACTTCGAGAAGAACCGCCCGCTGATCGGGGAGCTGCAGGAGTTCGCGATGGAGACGCCGGGGCGAGCCCGGGTGCGATTCCGGCTGGTGGGCAGGAGTAGCCGTCCGCTTCGCTTCTGGAATACCTCGATCGAGCGCGAGGACATCTGGGAGCAGAACGGCGGGCGCTGGTGGATCGTTCCCGGAAAGCTGTGAGCGCGGGGACGTCCGGAGACGGAGCCCATCGATCGCGCGCGCAGCGTGTTCGCGCGCGGATCGAGGCGGCCTACGAGGACCCCCTGCGGCAGGTCTTCCTGCCGACGCTGGACCTCTCGGAGTCGGGCGTTTTCTTGCTTTCGACGGAAACGCCGGCTCTCGGCTCCCAGGCGCAGGTCGTCCTCGAGCTGCCGGGGCACGAGGCGTTCCTGCGACTCCGCGGAACCGTGACCCGTGCTCAGATCGAGCCAGTTGCCGGCTTTGCGCTCCGCTTCGAGACGGACGAGGCGAGTGCCGAGGCTCTCCAAGCGCTGCGCGAGTTCGTTGGCCGGGAGCCGCAGCCCGAGTGAACGTTCTTCCATAAGAACGGAAACGACTTTCTCCTCAACCCGGATCCACGGCTTCGCCCCGAACCAGGGTCACCGTCGGAAAAACATGCAGAATCGATCGTGTGGCGTGGCAGCTGCGCAGTAACCGCCGCTTGGCACATGGATTGCTTTAACACTCGGCGAGGCGTCCGCGCCCCCACTATTGAAGAGCCCAGCAACGACGGAGAAACGCCAGACCCAACCGGGAACCAACGGCGACACGGAAGCAGCACTCCTCGGATCTGAGCACAGGGTCGCGCGCGAGCGCGATTCAGAACCGAGAGGGGACGTAACCGAAAGCCGCACTGTAGTGCATGAGAAATCCCCCGGATCCGGTCGGACGGTTCTCTTCGGAGCCACCGCAGGAGCACCCCCCCGTGACCCATCATGAAGCGCCCTGGGCGAGCGATCAGGAGTTCGTCGAGCAGATCTTGAAAGGCGACCGCGAAGCCTTCGAGTTGCTCTATGAGACGTACTTCCGCCGGATCTACCGTTTTGCCCTGCGCCGCCTCGGCGACGCTGGCGAGGCGGAGGATGTGGCCCAGGAAGTCTTCTTGACCGTGATCAAGGTCCTGCCGTCCTTCCAGGGCACGTCCAGCCTTCTCGTCTGGATGTTCGGGATCACCCGCAACAAGGTGAACCGCCGCTTCCGCGGTCGCCGGGCCCGCCTCGAGTCCCTGGACGATGGCGAGTGCTCCGAGTTGGCCGCAGAGCAGCCGTCCACCGATCAGGCGGTCGAGGCGCGCCGGATGTTGGACCGCTGCGAGGCCGTGATCGAGAACGATCTCACGCCCCTGCAGCGCCGGATTTTCCACCTGAAGCACCTGCGCCAGCAGTCGATCCGGACGATCGCCACCGCCCTCGGCAAGTCCGAGGATGCCATCAAGGCCAACCTGTATCGCATGCGGCGAGCCCTATCCGAGGGCGTGCCGGGACTCGACAGCGTAGTCAGCCAGTAGGAACTTCCGACCCGGACGGGTCTTTTCCACCAGCCGTGAGAACAGCAGCCCCATGCCTCAGGCAATCTTTGCCACGTAGGGTGTTTGCCGGCCACCTAACGGGTTGAGAGCGAAAGCTCTCCCCCTTGGGAAGGGGAGCGACGCGAAGAGTCGCGCGTTTCCTTGGAGCCATGCCTTGAACGCTGCCGCTTCCGGACCCCGGTCCAACCCGAGCCTCTCATCCCTCTCCGATGCCGAGCTGGTCTCCGGCATCCGGGACGGCAACGATGAGCCGTTCAACGAGCTGTATCAGCGCTACTTCCAACGCGTCTACAACTTCACGTTCCTTCGCGTCCGGAACCATGCGGATGCCGAGGAGATCGTCCAGGAGACGTTCACGGCGGTGTTCCGGTCTGTCGCCGCCTTCCGCGGTCAGTCGGGCCTGCTGTCTTGGATCTACGGCATCGCCAAGAACACGGTGAACAATTACGTGCGGCGGCGGCGCATCCGTGATCTATGGATGGAGAACGCCGATCCGGAGCTGTTGCACTCGTCGTCGGGGATCTACAGCTGCACACCGGAAGAGCATTTGAGCCTGCGCCGGTACGCCGACGCGATGAGCGAGAGGCTCGGCGCGGCGGCGGACTGGCAGACGGAGGTCTTCTTGCTGCGGCACGTCGAGAATCTCTCGATCCAGGAGATCGCGAGCCGAACGGCGCGCTCGAGCGACGCCATCCGGTCCTGCCTCTACCGGATGAAGCGTCTGTTCGTAGAGGCCAGTCAGAGCGGTCTGGTGACGATAGGCCCGTGAGGCGGGCTGGGGGGGTGGTGTGGTCGAGAAGCGCATTCTCCGAGCGACGGGAGAATCGGCCGCAGGAATCGCAGCGGGGATGGAGCCGGGCTCCGTAGGCGTGGCAGAAGGATTCGACATGGCTGAGGGTGTAGCGTTCACGAGCAAAGAGCTCTGCGAGTTCCTCGAGGCGGATGCTGCTGGGGATCTCGCCGATCCGGAGTTCAAGGAACAACTTCATCAGAAGCTGTGGGAGATGGTGCAGCGGCACGCTGGGAGGCTGCCGCCCGAGGAGGGCTGATCGATTGCCGGAGGGGGGGCGTGTCCTATGCTGGCG
>CAYGXT010000273.1:0-4908 GCA_964353695.1 uncultured Myxococcaceae bacterium | reverse complement strand
CCCCGTTATCGACGGCTCGTCTGCACTCTTCACGATCTCTTCTCTTCCTGCTTACCAGGGAGATCAAGGAAGCTATGAAGCTCAACATCAGCAAGTCCGAGCTCTCGAAAGCCCTCACGCGAGTCCAGAGCATCGTGGAGAAGAGGAACTCCATGCCAATTCTCTCGAACGTTCTGCTTGATGCGACGAAATCGGGTGGGGAAGGCTCACTGCGCGTCTCCGCCACGGACCTTGAGGTTGGCGTGACCGGTATACACGCCGCAACCGTCACCACTGCAGGTAGTGTGACGGTTGGAGCCCGCAAGCTCTTCGAAATCGTGCGAGAGCTGCCCGAAGAGCCGATCTCCCTCGAAACCACGCCGAACTCCTATCTCGAGATCCTCTGTGCGCGCTCTCGCTTCGTGCTGGCTGGAGCAAGTGGTGAGGAGTACCCAAGTCTTCCCGTCGTAACTCCCGACCGCAGCGTCCGAGTTCAGGCTGCGGTCCTCAGCAACATGATCGACCGCACGATGTACGCAGCCTCCACGGATGAGACCCGTTACAACCTGAACGGCGTCTATCTCGAAGTGCTCGAGAAGGAGCAAAAACTGCGTATGGTTGCAACGGATGGGCATCGTCTCGCGTATGCGGATCGTTCCATCGGAGATGAGATCGCGCATGTGATGAGCGGTGTCATCATCCCCCGAAAAGGCATGGGCGAGCTGAAGAACCTCGTTGATGAAGCAGATGCCGACGAGATCGAGATCGGCTTCGCCGCAAACAGTGCGGTCGTTTCAACTCCTACTGTCAAGCTCGTAATGCGCCTGATCGAAGGGGAATTCCCAAACTACCGCCAGGTGCTGCCGAAAGCTTCAAAGCACCGAATTATCGTCAGCAGCGACACCCTCTCGCACGTTCTACGACGGGTTCAACTCTTCGCGGCCGAGGGCGGGCGAGGTGTTCGTCTCCAGGTCGAGCCCGGAAAACTCACGATCTCCGCTCGCAACCCTGACCTCGGGGAGGCTCATGAGGAGATCGACCTGGACTATGTGGGAGAGCCCGTCTCCATTGGCTTCAATGCCCGTTATCTCCTCGATTGCCTGGGTGTCTTCCGTGCCAAGGAGGTAGAGATCGGCCTGATCGACGACCTCTCACCGGTGCAGATCCGGCCGACCGATGATCCGGACGCCCTCGCGGTCGTCATGCCGATGCGCCTTTAGCCTCATCGAAGCGGATTCGGAGTCTTTACCGGCACTTAGACACGCGTTACTCTTCGGCTGCCCTGCGGCTCCGCGGCGTCCCTTCCACGCCCGCGCCCTCCGAGTCCGCTGGAGCCTGTGGAGCCTGGCCTGTGGAGCCTGATATGGGCCCGAGAAGGGGAAAGACCGCTTCGTGACTTCCGACACGTCCTACACCGGCGACAAGATCCAGGTTCTCGAGGGCCTCGACGCCGTCCGCAAGCGTCCGGCTATGTACATCGGAACGACCGGTCCCGACGGCCTTCACCACCTGGTCTACGAGATCGTGGACAACTCCATCGACGAGACCCTCGCGGGACACTGCAAGGAGATCTCCGTCGTCATCCACGCCGATGACAGTGTCACAGTGACCGACGACGGCCGCGGCATCCCGGTCGACGAGCACCCGAAGATGAAGCGTCCGGCGGCGGAGGTCGTGATGACCATCCTGCATGCCGGCGGCAAGTTTGACGACGCGAACTACAAGGTCTCGGGCGGGCTCCACGGCGTCGGAGTCTCGGTCGTGAACGCCCTCTCCGAGCTGTTGCAGCTCGAGATCCGCCGCGACGGCAAGGTCTGGCGGCAGAGCTATCGGCGCGGTGTGCCCGAAGGTCCGCTCACGGCCGTCGGCACGACCGACAAGAGGGGGACGAAGATCACCTTCCTCCCGGACCGTGAGATCTTCTCCTCCATCGAGCTCTCGTTCGAGACCCTGTCACAACGCCTGCGAGAGCTCTCGTTTCTCAATGCCGGCGTTCGTATCCAGATCCATGACGAGCGCAACGGCAAAGCCCACGACTTTCGCTACGAGGGTGGCATCGTCGACTTCGTGAAGCACCTGAACCACGCGAAGAAGCCGATCCACGAGCCGCCGATCCTGATCACGGGCACGCGTGAGTACGAATCCCGTGGCAACCGGGTATCGGTCGAGGTCGAGATCGCATTCCAATACAGCGAGTCCTACAACGAGTCCGTCTTCTCCTTCGCCAACAACATCAATACGGTGGAGGGAGGGACGCATCTCATCGGGTACCGCACGGCGCTGACGCGCAGCCTGAACCGCTATCTCGCGGGCCAGAGCAAGAACGGAAAGTCTGCGGTCGAGTCCCTCTCTGGCGAGGACGTCCGCGAGGGGCTCACGGCCGTGATTTCCGTCAAGGTCCCGCAACCAGAGTTCGACGGCCAGACGAAGGCAAAGCTCGGCACCACCGAGGTCAAGGGCCTGGTCGAAGGGCTGGTATACGACCAACTCGGTGCCTACCTCGAGGAAAAGCCGGCCGTCGCGAAGCTCATCATCGCCAAGGTCCTGGATGCGGCGCGGGCCCGGGCCGCCGCCCGCAAGGCCCGCGATCTCGCGCGCCGCAAGGGCGCCCTCGAGAGCTACAGCCTTCCGGGCAAGCTGGCCGACTGCCAGGAGCGGGATCCCGCGCGCTGCGAGCTCTTCATCGTCGAGGGTGAGTCGGCCGGGGGCTCCGCCAAGCAAGGCCGCCTGCGGGAGATCCAGGCCATCCTCGGCATCCGCGGCAAGATCCTAAACGTCGAACGCGTTCGCGAAGACAAGATGCTTTCGAACCAGGAAATCCAGGCGCTGATCGCCGCGATCGGTTGCGGCATTGGCGAGGAGTTCGACGCCGGCAAGGCCCGCTACCACAAGGTCATCATCATGACCGACGCCGACGTGGATGGGAGCCACATCCGCACGCTGCTGCTCACATTCTTCTACCGTCAGATGCGCGCGCTGATCGACCGCGGCTACCTCTACATCGCGCAGCCACCGTTGTTCAAGGTCAAGCGCGGCAAGAGAGAGCGCTACGTGAAGGATGAGGCTGCACTCGACGCCTACCTGCTCGACTTCGCCCTCGGCAGCCTCGACGTCTTTCCGAGCGCACGCGATACGGCCCTCAGCCGGGAATCGGTGCGGACCCTCCTCGCTGCCACGCGGGAGTATGAACGCCTGCTCTCCCGCCTCGGTCTGCGGCGTATCGATGCCCGTATCGTCGACGCTGCCGTCTGGGCTGGCGCGCCGCGCGAGGCGGACCTGCGGGACGAGGCGGCGCTGCGGGGTCGCGTGGCGCAGGCCCTCGAAGCGAAGCTCGGCACCACGGCGCCCGACGCCCTACCGCTCGGGATCGAGGTGGAGGAGGACCCGGAGCACGGCGCTCAGCGACTCGTCGTTGCCTCCCGCCGCGCTGGCGTTCTGTATCGCACGGTCTTCGACACCGACTTCGTGACCTCGCCGGAACTCCAGCGCCTGGTCGAACTCTCGACGCAGATGGCTCGCTACGGTGATCCGCCTTTCCGCCTGGCGGGCCGCGAGCGTACACCCGATGCCGAGGCGGCCACGTACCAGGAGTTGCACGCGCGGGTGCTCGAGGTCGGGAAGCGCGGGCTTTCGATCCAGCGCTACAAGGGTCTGGGCGAGATGAACCCCGATCAGCTTTCGGAGACCACCATGGATCCGGCACGGCGAACGCTGCTGCAGGTCATGGTGCAAGACGCTGTGGACGCCGACGAGGTCTTCACGACCCTCATGGGTGACGATGTAGAGCCGCGGCGCGACTTCATCGAGAAGAACGCCCTCGACGTCCAGAATCTGGACATCTGAGGCGGGCCCCGCGAAGCGGGGGGAGTTTCCAGGTTGGCCGACGAGCCCATTGACGTAAGCGAGCCCGAAGAGGGGCCCGAGGGAGAAGGTCCGGAGGGAACGCCTCCGGCGCCGCCTTCGTCTCTTTTCCCGGTGAACATCGAGGACGAGGTTCGCCGCTCGTTCCTCGACTACTCCATGTCCGTCATCGTGAGCCGCGCGCTGCCCGATGTACGCGACGGCCTCAAGCCCGTGCACCGCCGGATCCTGTTCGCGATGCACCAGGAAGGGCTGCTCTCGAGCCGCAGCTACTCCAAGTCCGCGGGCGTCGTGGGCGAGGTCCTCAAGCACTACCACCCGCACGGTGATAGCGCGGTCTATGACGCCATGGTCCGGATGGTGCAAGACTTCTCGCTCCGCTACCCGCTGATCGATGGGCAGGGGAACTTCGGCTCCGTCGATGGCGACCCGGCCGCGGCCTACCGCTACACGGAAGCGCGCCTGACGCCGCTGGCAGAGGAGATCCTCCGCGACATCGACCGCGAGACGGTCGACTTCTCACCGAACTTCGACGGCTCCATCGTCGAGCCGACGGTGCTGCCCACGCAGTTCCCGAATCTGCTGGCAAACGGATCGACCGGCATCGCCGTTGGCATGGCCACCAACGTGCCGCCGCATAACCTGCGCGAGCTGATCGACGGCATCATGCTCGAAGCGCGCAACCCAGATTGCACACTCGACGACCTGATGGCGAAGATCCCGGGCCCGGATTTTCCGACGGGCGCGCTGATCTGCGGCACCACGGGCATCCGGGAGGCCTACGCCACGGGCCGTGGCTCCATCGCAGTACGCGCGCGGGCTGGCTTCGAAGAGCGCAAGGGCGGGCTACGGATCGTCGTGACCGAGATCCCGTACATGGTGAACAAGGCGACGCTGCTGGAACGCATCGCCGAGCTGGTGCGCGATGGCAAGATCGAGGGCATCTCGGACCTGCGCGACGAGTCGAACCGCCAGGGCATGCGCATCGTGATTGAACTCAAGCGCGACGCGCCGGAAGACGTGATCCTGAACCAGCTCTACAAGCAGACGCCGCTGCAGACGACCTTC
>CAYGXT010000272.1:0-4916 GCA_964353695.1 uncultured Myxococcaceae bacterium | reverse complement strand
GCCGGCGCGCTGGCCACCCTGCTCCTATTCAACGTCGAGCTCACCCTATACGCCTTCGTCGGCATCATCATGCTCGTCGGCATCGTCAAGAAGAACGGCATCATGATGATCGACTTTGCGATCTCCGCCCAGCGGGACCACAACCTCACTCCCGCCGACGCCATCGTCTCCGCCTGCCTCATCCGCTTTCGCCCGATCATGATGACGACCATGGCCGCTCTGATGGCCGGCCTGCCGATCGCCATTGGCTGGGGAGCCGGCGCCGAATCCCGACGCCCGCTCGGCCTCGCCGTCAGCGGCGGCCTGATCTTCTCCCAGCTCCTGACGCTCTACATCACGCCGATCTTCTACGTCTGGGTCGAAACCCTCCGCCAGCGCCGGGCAACACGGCGTTGACTCGTGCAGGTTCCCTCAGGTCGTGTTCGATCTCCGGCTAGCGCCGCGCTTTCTGCCGCGCGGCTTAGCGACAGCGGCGCTCGATCGCTTGCCCGAGCTTGCGTCGAAAATCGCTCGCACCTCTTCGGCAAAGCTCGGCTCCAGATAGGGAGCGAAACTCAGGAAGCCGTGCAAGGCGCCGTCGGCGATATCGCCGTAGCGAACGTCGAACTTCCCCCGAGCACTCGTCAAGTAGCGGATCCAGTTCGTCCACAGGATGAAGGCATTGGTCGCAATACGAGGTAGGTCTTCGGGGACATCGGGCCGGCGCATCTGCCCCTGTTCGATCAGGCGTTCGAACAAGACGTTGAACTGGCTGATCAGCCACCGCTGCAATTCCCCGAAGGATTCGGCAAGTAGCGAATCCCGCGAGAACAGCTCGTTCAGGTCGCGGAAGAAGAACCGGAAGCGCCACAGCGTCTCGATGCCCGTCAGATGGTAGCGACCCACGTCGGCCGCCGTGACCTCGCGCTCGCGAGAGACGGGCAGTGTCGCATGCACGGCGTCGGCCGCCTGCGGAAAGATGGCGCGAACGATCTCCTCGCGATTCGCAAAGTGGTAGTAGAGATTGCCCGGACTGATCGAAAGATGAGCCGCAATATGGTTGGTGGAAACGGCATGGACGCCCTGTTCGTTGAAGAGTTCCAGGCTCGCTTCGATGATCCGGGCTCGGTTCCCCACGGGCGTTCCTCGCGCGGGCGGCGTTCGTGCGCCTTTCGGCCGCTCCAGCCCGGGGGAACCTATAGCCCGCGGGCCCATCAATCGGGAGCGCGCAAGAGGCGGGAGGTCTGGAAGGAAAAGCTTCCAACCTGCCGGCCCTGGATGCCGAAGCAGAGAAAGATCACCACGAACACCAGGAGCGGATAGACCGAGAACGCCGCGTGCCGGAGTGACTCGAGAAACGACGCCGTGTCGCTGAATCTTCCGTGGAGAGGATTGCCGGAGGCAAGGTACAGCAGGCCCAGACCGCAGAAAAAGGCACCCATCGAAAACCACTGAAACGGCGTGAGCCGCAGCAGCCGCTCCGTCGGCTCCCCGCGCATGAACTCGACGAAGAAACGGCCGGCGGATCCTAGAATGAGGAACGTCGCGGAGATCTCTCCGACGCGCACCTGACCCGACGCGAGAATCGCGAGAAATGCGAAGAGGAGCAGGCTTCCCAGGGCGCTGTAGAGCTGCGTCGGATGAAGCGGAATATCTCCCATTCGCGAGCACCGGACCGCCTTGGAATCGGGGTTGGTGTAGCGAATCGCCAGGCGCCAGCTGGTCGGCCGACCGTGGCAGCAGCCGTAGGTATGACACGCCACGCGACCGACGGCGTGTCCCAGCGGAAATCCAAGCGCCATCGTGTCCAGGAGCATCAAAAGATCAAGATGGGCGTACGCGGCGACGCCGACGACCCCTGCAACAGCGCCGACCAACCCGCCCTGGAAGGCGAAGCCAGGCTTGAATGCGGTGGCCCACGGTGCGACGAGAAACTCTCTCCAATCGAGCGCCAGGCTGAAGGCTCTCGACCCGATCACCGCAAGCACCGGAAGCGCGATGAACATCGCTGCGGCATAGGCTTCGGGGCGCATCCCCGCCTGCTCCTGCCGCGCCAACGAAACCCACGCGGCCAACGCTCCACCGATCGCGGCGATCATCCCGAAGTTGACGAGGGTCACGGGGCCGATCCGCGCCAGGACGACACGGTTATGCGCTCCTGAGTGGTCCGAGCTCTCGGGGGCCGGTGCGACACGCAGAATTCGGGTCGCCGGCGGCGCAAGACGCACCCGCGTCGATCTCCAAGGGTAAGCCCGGGACAGGGAGGATTTCTTGATTCCGATTTTCATGGCGCCCTGCAATCTCCGCTCGGCACGTGTCCGGCAAAGAGCCATTGCTCTCTCCGGATAGAGCATTTACTCTAGTCCCGCCAGGTCGTCAAGGGCCGCGGCTCCCTGCCGTTCGCGAAGTCGCTACGCTGCGAGCGTGTCCGAGAGCCCCACCTTCGTCTGGCTCGACCTCGAGATGACCGGTCTCGATGTCGAGCGCTGCGTCATCGTCGAGATCGGCATCGTGATCACGAAGGCCGATCTCGTCCCGCTGGCCGAGCTCGAGCGCGTGATCTGGCAGCCCGACGACACGCTAGGCCGCATGGAGCCGTTCGTGCGCGACATGCACACCCGGTCGGGTCTTCTCGAGCGCATCCGCGCGTCGAAGGTCTCGCTGGGGGATGCCGAGCGCGAGGCCGTCGCCCTGGTCGCGCGCCACTGTGGCCTGCGAGAGGGCATCCTCGCCGGCAACTCCATCCACACGGATCGCCGCTTCCTCGCGCGCTACATGCCCCTGCTCGAAGGCTTCCTCCACTACCGGCAGCTCGACGTCTCGAGCCTGAAGGTCCTCGCGTCGGCGTGGTACCCAGACCTGCCGCACTTCGAGAAGGGCGAGAAGGTGCATACCGCCATCGCCGACCTGCGAGGAAGCCTTGCCGAGCTCGCCTACTATCGCGAGAAGCTCTTCCGCGCCTGAGGCCCCTGCGTCACGTTGGCTGGCGACGCGGCAGGACACGAAGCAGCCGCCCCGCAGCCCCGCGCAGCGCCTCGTCGCCGAAGAGGGCCACACCCGGCCCGGCAACCAGTGCGAAGGCGAGGCCGCCGCAGGCCAGATCGAGCAGTGCGCCCAGGCTGGGCCCGAGTTCGAGGCTGGGCAAGAGAGCCGCACGCTGCGTCTGCACCGCGAACGCTGCTGCGGCTGCCGGAGCGGCGATCGCGAGTGCGCGCCCCGCCGAGGCGAGCAGCCGCCCGATGGCCGGCGCGCCGTGCAGAAACCGCGCGAGCGCGAGCGTCGCGAGCGCATTCACGGTCATTGCCGTCACTCCAGCAAGCGGCAGGCCGACGGCCCCGAAGCGCCGGGAGAGCCCCAGGTAGAGCGGGATGGCCCCTAGCGCGACCAGCGTGCCGAGAATCATCGGCCGCCACGTATCGCCCCGCGCGTAGAAGGCACGTACTGCGATCTGCTGGGTCACCCACGCCGGCACTCCGACCGAGAAGACGGCCAGCAGCGGCGTCACGGCCGCCGTGTCTGCCGGAAGGAAGGCGCCTCGCTGATACACCACCATCACCAGCGGGTGCGCCAGCGCGAGGCAGCCAGCCCCGGAGAGCACGGCCAGCGAGAGGCCCGCCTGCAGCGTACGCAGCACAGTAGCGTCGAGCTCCGCGCGCCGGCCTTCGGAGAAGAGGCGCGCGAGCGTCGGCAGGGCTGCGGCTGCGAGGGCCTGGCCGACCACGGCCACGGGCACTTGCATCAGCCGCCGCGCGAGGCCAAGGTGCGCCACCGTGCCGGTGGCGATCAGGGCTCCAAACCAGCGGTCGTACCACTCGTCGAGCGTGAGCAGCGTCTGGCCGAACATGAGCGGGGCCGCCAGCGCGAGGTACACGAGGAAGCGTCGCTCGAAGGGCGCAAAGCGGGCCCGCAGCACGACGACGCCGCGAGCCAGCAAGACAGGCGCGAGAAAGGGACCGGCAATGCTCCCGGCGAGGGCTCCCCAGGCGAAGCCCTCGATCCCGACAGCCGGCGCGAGGAAGAGGCCACCCGCGATGATGCCGCCGTTGTACAGCAGCGGCGCCAGCGCCGCGGCAAGAAAGCGTTGCTGTGCGAGCAGCACGGCCTGCACGATGCCGCCCGCGATGAAGAAGACCTGCGCGGGCAGCACGATGCGCGTCAAGTGAACCGTCAGCGCCTGCGTCTCGGAGTCGAAGCGCGGAAACTGCAGCGCCACCAACGCCTCGGCCTGCCAAAAAAGGACTGCTGTCGCGAGCACGGCCAGTGCGCCGAGCGTGCCCAGCACCGAAGCCATGAGATCGTCCGCCGCCGCCTGCCCTTCCTGTGCTCGCAGCCGGCTATAGAGCGGGATGAAGGCGATCGAGAGCGCTCCGCCCGCGAGGAAGTAGTTCAACAGATCGGGGAGCTGGAACGCGGCGTAGAAGGCGTCCGTCGCCGCACTCGCTCCCGAGCGATAGGCGAGCACCATCTCGCGCGCGTAGCCGAGAATGCGCGAGAGCAGCACGCTCGCCCCGAGCAGCAGGGCCGCTCCCGCGATGTGTGCCGGGCGATCCATCCCTTTCACCGGCGCCGTCTCCGTCAGAGCTCCCCCTCTCTCTCCCTCGGGTTGAGCTCGCGCCACGCGGCCCCCTCATAGGTCTCCAGCAGCATGTGGTCGCCCTCGCGCCCTTTCAGGTAGGAGTGCATGAGCGGGACCTTGCCGTGGGGCGTGTCGAGCACATAGAGCGGGATGGCAAAGCCGCTGGTGCGGCCGCGCAGCGAGCGGAAGAGCTCGATTCCCCGCTCGATCGGCACCCGAAAGTGCGCCGTGCCCTCGAGCAGCTGCGCCTGATAGCAGTAATAGGGCCGCACACGCATCCGCACCAGGCCCTCGCACAGTGCCTTCATCGTCTCGGCGTCGTCGTTGATGCCGCGCAGCAGCACGCTCTGGTTGCCGACGG
>CAYGXT010000271.1:0-4923 GCA_964353695.1 uncultured Myxococcaceae bacterium | reverse complement strand
AGCAGGCGAGCTGGACGACGTGCGCCGGGCGCTCAGCGCGCTGAAGGGGGAGGTGCAGGCCCGCTTGCGCGGGCGCGTCCCGACCTCGCGCGCCGAAAGCGTGGACTGGGTGGAGCTCTTCGACCGGGCGCGACGGAGCCTCTCGACGCTCGGCATGATCGAGCGCTCGGGGGAGGTCGACGAGTTCGGCATGGATGAGGTCGTCCTGAGCCGAGCGGCGCGCCTCTTCGATTTTCTGATGGATACCTGGTGGCGGATCGAGACGGTCGGCCTGGATGCGAGCACGCCTCGGACTCCGAGCTTGCTCGTCGCGAATGCCTCGGGCCTCTTGCCGTGGGATGCGATCATGATCGCCCACGCGGTGGCGAGGGCGCAGCCTGGCGTCGAGCGTCCCCGCTTCCTGGTGGCGGACTGGCTGATCACGCTGCCCTTCATGCAGCCGCGCCTGGCTTGCATCGGCGGCGTCCGCGCATGCCGCGAAAACGCCGAACGCCTGCTGCGTTCCGGCCGGCCGGTGGTCTCGTTTCCCGAGGGTGTGAAGGGTTCGACGAAGGCCTTCCGGGAGCGCTATCGGCTGAAACGCTTGGGCCGTGGCGGCGTCGTACGCACCGCACTCGTGACGGGGGCGCCGCTGGTGCCCGTGGCGGTGATCGGGGCCGAGGAGACGCATCCTGTGCTCTTCCGCGTGACGACGCTCGCGCGCCTGGCCGGCCTTCCGTTCCTTCCCGTGACGCCGACGTTCCCGTTGCTCGGTCCGCTCGGCCTCGTCCCGCTGCCCTCGCATTGGCAGATCCGTTTCGGCCCGCCGCTCGATCTGGGCCCCGTTGGCCCTGAGGCGGTGGAGGACGAGCTGCTCGTGGCGCGGCTGACGGAAGAGCTCCGCGAGCGGCTGCAGGGGATGCTGAGCCAGGGGCTGCGGGAGCGGGCATCGACCTGGGGTTGAGCTGGACTCAGCCTCACGCTTCGTCGAGCCGAGCCTCGAGAGCCAGGCACAGGGTCTTTAACACCTTGATCCGGGCGAAGCGCTTGTCGTTCGCCTCGACCAGCGTCCACGGCGCGAGGTCTGTGCTGGTGCGGTCGACCATGTCGCAGACCGCGCTCTCATAGGCGTCCCACTTCTTCCGGTTGCGCCAGTCGTCGGCCGTGATCTTGAAGCGTTTGAAGGAGGTCTTCTCCCGCGCCTTGAAGCGGCGGAGCTGCTCCTGCTTGCTGATGGCCAGCCAGAACTTCGCGACCAGCATGCCGTGATCGACCAGCGCCTGCTCGAGATCGTTGATCTCACCGTAGGCACGCATCCAGTCCTCTTCCGGGCATAGCCCCTCGACACGCTCCACCAGGACACGGCCGTACCAGGACCGGTCGAAGAGCACGAGGCGGCCCCGGCGCGGCAGATGCCGCCAGAAGCGCCAAAGGTAGGGCTGGGCGCGCTCCTCCTCAGTGGGTGCCGCGACGGAAATGCCGCGGTACTGGCGGGCGTCGAGGGCGCCTGTGATCCGGCGAATGGCTCCCCCCTTGCCGGCCGCGTCGCTGCCTTCGAAGACCGCGACGACGCCCGTCTGCGTGAACTTCGGATGTCGTGCCAGGAGCGCGAGCCTTCCCTGCCATTTCTCGAGCTGCTTCTGGTAGCGCTCTGCGGACAGTGTCTGGCCGAGATCGAGGGCACGGAGGAGGTTGACGCGATCGACCGAAGGCAGGAGCGGAGACGTCCCGTCGGGTGAGTGCCTGGCCCGCTTCACGCCGAGCCGCTCGTGCAGGGCAGCGAGGATCGTTCGGCCGACGGTCAGGTTGCGGTAATGCGGATCGGCTCCTGAGACGACGATCCACGGCGCCCCGCCGGTCGAGGTGCGCCGGCAGTAGCGCCCGGCGACGCTGACGAACCGCTCGTAGCGCTTGAAATACTTCCAATCGAGATCGGTTACGCGCCAGCGGGTCCGCGGGCTCTTCGCGAGCGTCGCGAGCCTCTTCTTCTGCTGGTCTCGGGTGAGGTGGAACCAGAACTTGAGCAGGACGGTCCCCTCGTCCGCGAGCATCTGCTCGAAACGAAGAATTTCGGCGACGCGCTGGTCGAGCATGGCGTCGCTGATGCGGCCCATCACGCGATCCACGATGGGCTGCGAGTGCCAGGCGCCAAAGAAAATGCCGAGGGTTCCCTTCGGCGGAAGCGCCTGCCAGAAGCGCCACATGCGCGGCCTCTCGCTCTCCTCGTCCGAAGGCGGGGGAAAGGCACGCGTGTAAATGTGGCGAGGGTCCATCCACTCGTTGAGCAGATTCACCGTCTCGCTCTTGCCCGCTCCCTCCACGCCCGCAATGACGATCAGGACGGGAAAGCGCGCTCGCTGCGCCAGATCGTATTGGGCGTTGAGCAAGGCCTCTCGGAGCCGCGGCTCCTCGCGCCGGTAGCTGGCTTTATCAACGACGTGATCGAGGTTGGCCGAGTCGAACATGGCATTCGCGGTCCAGGGTACCGGGACGGAGGCTCCGCCGCCCCGATCTCGAGCCGGTTGTCTCGGAGCTTCACGGAGCAGCTGCTTCCGAGAGCCTCGCGATGCCGTCGCGCGCGCGCGTTGCGAGCTTCGAGGCGGCCGGCGTGGCCCGCTGCTGCGGCGGAAGGCCCTCCATCGCGGCGAGCGCGGCCCCGTAGGCGGCGCCCGCCTCCTGGGCGCGCCGGGCGTACTCGAGGAGTTCGCCGCGCTGCACGAGCAAGCCCTCCGGGCGGGGCGAGGATGCCGCGATGCGATCGAGCCGTGCGAGGGCTGCGTCGGTATGCCCGGCGCGCACCTCGAGCTCGAGCGCAGTCAAATCGAAGGCGGGCGCAGGCCCGAGCGCGGCGCTGGCGTCGTCGAGCGCACGGATCGCGGCGTCGAGGTCGGGCGGGGTGGCCGCGGCAAGGGCGCGCGCGCGTCCCACGAACCATTCGGGTGCCGCCGCAGCCTGCGGCGCGTCGGCCAGTGCGCGAGCGTACTCTGCAGCGGCCTCGCGCTCACGTCCCGTGGCCTCGAGCGCGCGGGCGCGCATCGCACGCGCGAAGGCATCCTGCGGACGGCGCTCGAGGGCGCGCGCGAGAGCCACCGCGGCAGCTTCCGGGCGCCACAGCTCCAGCAGGACGAGCCCGCGTTCCCGCTCGAGGGAGCCAGGCTCCGCCCCGGCCTTCTCCGCGCGAGCGACGTCTTCCAGCGCGCGCTCGGCTTGGCCGTCCTCTCGAAGCAGGGTGGCACGCTCGAGCCAGAGCGCAGCGTCCTCGGGACGCGCGGCGAGCGCGGCGTCCAGCACGGAGAGGCGTTCGGCGAGGCTGCCAGCGGCCGCCGCCGGCAAGGCCGACAGCAGCAGCGCAATCCCGAAGGCGGCGGATCGGCGGTAGGCTCCGAGCATCAGGAGGATCTCCCATGGATCGAGAGGCGTTGCTACCCACCGTGCTGCGGGTCTCGGCCGTTCTCTTCGCCGTGGGCCCGGCGATCGGCTTCGTGCTCTTCCCGGCAGAGTTCCGCTGGGCGCCGCACCATCCGGCCTACGAGCACATGATCATCGCGCTCTACGTGGCGCTCGGCATCTGCCTCTGGCGCGCGGCCTCCGATCCGTGCCGCCACGTGCTGCTGCTCGACTTCACGATCCTCTCCAGCGTCCTGCATGGCGGAGTCATGCTCTACGATTCGTTTGCCCGGGAAGGCGAGCACGCGCACCTATGCGGCGACGTGCCGATGCTCTTTGGCGCCGCGGCCCTGCTCTGGTGGCTGCGCCCGCGCACCGCGGTCTAGCGGGACAGACACGCCTTCGCCAGCGTTTCTAGGACGGCTCGCTGCGGGCCGGCCGTGGCGAGGCAGGCTTCTCCTCGCCACGCTCGCCACGCTGCAGCGACTCGAGGGCGAGGACCACGCGCTCGAGGTTTCGAGAGAGCGCCTCGACGTCCGAGCGCCTCGGCAGGTCGAGGGCCCGCATCACGCCCTCTACCGAGCGCTGCACGAGTCCCTCGAGATCGGGGGTCGCGAGCGCCACCCACTCGTGGAGCTTTTCGGCGTCCTTCTCGCGTGCCCCGATGAAGCGCCGGACGTTGCGCTGGATCTCGCTGATCGGGCCGGCCGTGTCGCCCACGCCCTTGCGCAGCGCATTGTACAGGACGTCTCCGCCGCGCTGGATCAGCTCCGAGAGCAGTGTCCCCGGCACGCCGCGGTTGTTGCGCTCGGTGTCCACGAGGACCTGCGAGAGCGTTACGGAGCTGATGTCCTCGCCCGTCTCGTTGTCGACGACACGGACCTCCTTGCCCGCCTCCACGAGCTCGCCGATGCCCTTGAGGGTGATGTACCGGCTGGTCTGCGTGTTGTAGAGCTTGCGGTTGGCATAGCGCTTGATCAGGACGACCATGATGTGACGCTAGCACTCCGTGCTGGCGGTCGCGTCAGCCATCGACGCGGATCCGCTCGAGGCCGCGTGGCGCTGCGGCGTGCCGCGGCGCTGCGGGTCGCGGAGGCGTCTCGTGCGCAGCATCGGCGCGTGGTGGCTGCGGCTTCGGTGCGCGCAGGCCGAGCTCCCAGAGAATCTCGCGCAGGCCGAGATAGGCTCGCAGCACGGCGCGTGCCTCGCGGTCCACGCCGGCGCGCGCCTCCCAGCGTGCGATCTCGGCGTCCAGGGCTTCGGCCACGGCGCCGAGAAGAGAGCTCGTCCCGGGCGCGTCCCGTCCGAGGCCGCGCGCGGCATCGTCGAGGGCCGCCGCCGCCCACGCCAGCGCGCGGCTCCCGTCGCTCGGGATGCCGCTCGCAGCCAGGGAGAGGGCGTCGAGGAGTGCGCGAGCCGCTAGCGCGGCCTCGCCCGCCGCCGCACGCCCGTGCTCACGAGCCCGGGCGAGCGCTTCCTCCACGCTCGCGGGCGCTGCGGTCTCCGCCAGCCGTCCCGGATCAGAAAGACCAGGCCGGGAAGGAAAAACAGGGCGCC
>CAYGXT010000270.1:0-4939 GCA_964353695.1 uncultured Myxococcaceae bacterium | reverse complement strand
ACACCGATGATTGGCGAGTCAACACTCAAGAGGTTGAGGACAAGATTTGCCAATTCTGCTCGACTGACACTGTCCGAGAGATAGCCTGTGACGCCTATCGCTGGCAGAGGTCTATGGAGGCCATGCGCGAGATGGGCTTGCCTGCTTCGGCTCTGGATGCCGCACTCGAAACGCTTGCCACCGAGGGCGCGGCGATCGGCGCCTCTTCCGGCCGCTGGCTCGATACGCGGGCGATCGCCGACCTCGAGAACCGCGTGCTGGCCGCCCTCGACGCGCATCATCGCGACGAGCCGCTTCGGCCCGGCATGCCGCGCGGAGCGCTGCGTGGGCGACTTCCCGCGAACGTCGAGGCGGCGGCGGCAGAGCTCGTGCTCGCGCGACTCCTTTCCGCGGGACGCATCGCGATCGAAGGCGATACGGTGCGACGGGCAGAGCATCGTCCCCGCCCGGCGGCCGCCGATGAGGCGAGGCTCGAGAAGCTCCGCGGCCTGCTGGGAGCCTCGGGTCTCGAGCCCCCGAATCTGCGCGAGCTCGCGGATCGTGCAGGAGTCGCGTCCGAGAAGCTGCGACCCCTTCTTGCCCACCTCGAGCGCGCCGGCGAGATCGTACGCACGCCGGGAGATCTCTTCTTCGCCCGTGGCGCGGTGGATGCCCTGCGCGAGAAGCTGGTCGCACACCTGCGTGTTCACGGCGCGATCGACACGCCCGCCTACAAGGCGCTGATCGGAACGTCACGGCGTACGGCCGTGCCGCTGATGGAGCTCTTCGACGAAGAACGCCTCACACTGCGCAGCGGCGAGAAGCGGATGCTGCGCTCAGGGAGCCCGTGAATCAGATGACGACGCAGACCCACGAAAGCACGATCGAATCGGATCTCCGGCCCCTCGAGGGGGTTGCTCGCGCGGCGCTGCCTCGCTTCGGCTTCGCCGAGGGCTCGACTCTCGCGCTGATCCACCATCGAGAGAACGCCGTCTTCCGCGTCGAGGATGCGTCGGACGGCAGCAGGTGGGCGCTGCGCGTGCACCGCGCGGGCTACCGCACGACCCAGGAGATCCGCTCCGAGCTGCTCTGGATGGATGCACTGCGCGACGCCGGCGTGCAGACGGCTCGGGCGCGACGCGGCATCGATGCCGATCCGGTGCAGACCGTCGGGATCGCGGAGCTCTCGGCACCGCGCGATGTGGACGTGCTGAGCTGGATCGAGGGAGCCCCTCTCGACGCCGACGCGGACACCGGCGCCTACCGCCTGCTGGGGAACGTCTGCGCCAGGATTCAGCAACAGGCCCAGCGCTGGACGCTGCCCGCGGGCTTCGCTCGACCGACCTGGGACGCCGTGTCTCTCGTCGGCAAGCGCGCGCATTGGGGCGACTACGCTGAGCTTGCGATGCTCTTGCCGGAGCAGCTTGGGCTCCTGAACCGCGCCGCCGCGGTCGTCTTCCGGCGCCTGCGCGCGTTCGGAGAGGGGTCGGATCGCTTCGGCCTCACCCACGGCGACCTGATGCCGGACAACATCCTGGTCCACCAGGGAGTACCCGCTGTGATCGACTTCGACGATGCCGGTTACGGCTGGTACCTCTACGACCTCGCGACGCTGCTCGCGGTGACGCTGGGGGATGCCAACCGAAAAGTGGCGCGCGACGCCTGGGTGGAGGGCTACCGCACGTTGGCGCCGCTCCCGGATGCGCATCTCGAAGAGCTCGACACTCTCGTGATGGCGCGTGGGCTCCTCCTGCTCGGCTGGATGCACACGCGTCGCGAGACTCCGTCGGCAAAGCTCTTCGCCGGCGCGGCGATCGCACTGGCCTGCATGCAAGCAGAGAAGCTTCTCGCAAGCGAGCTGGGCTGAGCTACCCCAGATACGCGATCGACTGCCTCACCCAGTCGAGGGCCCGGAAGTAGGAGAGCACGCCCGGCCCGGCGTCGGGGAAGATGCCGAGCAGGAGCACGGCGACGGCGCAGACGGCCAGCACGAGGCCCTCGCCGGTGGAGGTCTCGAGCCGCGGCTCCTCGCCCTCCGGCTCGCGCATATACATCAAGACCGGGAGGCGCAGGTAGTAGTAGAAGGAGACGGCGCTTCCGAGGACGGCAAGGATCGTCAGCCAGATGAAGCCTGACTGCACGGACGCCGAGAACATCGTGAACTTGGCAATGAAGCCGCCCGTGCCCGGGAGCCCTGCCTGCGCCACGAGGAAGAGCGTCAGCAGCGCGGCCAGCGCCGGTCGCTTGCGCGCAAGGCCGGCGAAGTCGTCGAAGCGATCGCGGTCACGGCCGCCGTTTGCGAGGGCGATCACCACGGCGAAGGCCCCGACGTTCATGAACAGGTAGACCATCAGGAAGTAGAGTACGGCCTGGTGCGCCGCGGGCGTTCCCACCGTGAAACCCATCAGGATGTAGCCGGCGTTGGCGATGCTCGAGTATGCGAGCATCCGCTTCACGTTCTCCTGGATCACGGCCATGACGTTCCCGACCACGATGCTCGCCGCCGAGAGCACCCAGAACAAGTCGGAGAGCCGCGCGTCGAGGGGGCCGAAGGCCATGACGAGCAAACGGAGCAGGGCGACGAAGGCCGTCAGCTTGACTGCGACGGCCATGTACGAAGTGACGGGTGTGGGCGAGCCTTCGTAGACGTCGGGCGCCCACTGGTGAAACGGAACCGACGCCACCTTGAAGCCGAAGCCCACCACCAGCAGCCCGAGACCCACCAGCGCCAGCGGGTTCGCGGAGTCGAATAGGCCGCGGATCTTGGCGAAGTCGGTGTGGCCGGTCGTGCCGTAGAGCAGCGCCATCCCATAGAGCAGGATCGCGCTCGTGAACGAGCCGATCAAGAAGTACTTGAGGGCGGACTCATTGCTCTTGAGATCGCGCCGCGCGAAACCGGCCATCGCGTAGATCGGGATGCTCATCAGCTCGATGCCGAGGAAGAGCGTCATCAGGTCTACCGACTGCACCGTGAGGATCATTCCCGCCGATGCCAGCAGCAGCAGGGCGTAGTACTCGCCGTGGTTGATCCCGAGTTCCACCAAGTACGACGACGAGAGCCAGCAGGTGAAGATCGACGCGATGCAGATCAGCGCCACGGAGAAGGCCGTCAGGTGATCCATGCAGACCATCGGGTTGGCCGGATCGAATACCAGCCGCTGTGCCGGGAGCGAAACGAAGAATTGCATCGAGACCACGAGGGCGATGATCAAGAACAGGGAGGCGATCGCGGCCAGCACCGTGCCAACCCACTCGCGTGTCACCGGGCGCCCCACGAAGGCGCTGCGGCGCCCCAGAACGATTTCGCCCAGCAGCACGACCAACGCACCGGTCACGACGACGCCGAAGGGCGCGAGCACGCTCGGGTTCAGGATCAGGGGCTCTGCGGCGGTCAAGGCTTCTCCTCCCGGGATCGCTCGGCAAGAGCCAGGGCCGAGGCCCGCGTCGACCCCGCCTCCACGCGCCGGAGCAACTCCACCGCGGAGGTGTCGAGGCGCCGGAGCAGGGTCTGCGGATGGACACCGATCCAGAAGATCGGGACGAGCACGGCCACCAGAATCACCTTTTCACGAAGATCGAGATCGAGGAGGCCCCGGTTCTCGGAGCTCTCCACTGGGCCAAATAAAACCCGGCGCAGCATCCACAGCATGTATACCGCCGCCAGCACCACTC
This sequence comes from uncultured Myxococcaceae bacterium, assembly GCA_964353695.1. Taxonomy (GTDB): domain Bacteria; phylum Myxococcota_A; class UBA9160; order UBA9160; family UBA9160; genus MYXO. The sequence continues at coordinate 1,288 of CAYGXT010000270.1, read as the reverse complement.
CGAACGTGGCCGCTACTGCCACCATGGGGCTCACCAAGAAGGTCCCGAGCAGGATCAGGAACTCGCCTACGAAGCCGTTCAGCAGCGGCAGCCCGATGCTGGATAGGGCCACGATTACGAACAGGGCCGCGAAGACGGGCATGGGCTTTGCGACGCCACCGAACTCGGCGATGAGGTGGGTGTGGCGGCGCTCGTAGAGCATGCCCACCAGCAAGAAGAGGGCTCCACTCGAGAGCCCGTGGTTCACCATCTGGAGGACGCTCCCCTCGAGCCCTTCCAGGTTGAACGTGAACATGCCCAGCAGCACGAAGCCCAGGTGCGCCACCGAGGAGTAGGCGACGAGCTTCTTCATGTCGTCCTGCACCATGGCCACCAGCGCCCCGTACAGGATCCCGATCAGGCCGAGGCCAAAGAAGACCGGCGCGAGGCTTGTCGCTGCGACCGGAAAGAGCGGCAGCGCGAGTCGCACGAAGCCGTAGGTGCCCATCTTGAGCAGCACGCCCGCAAGGATCACGGAGGCCGCCGTCGGCGCCTCCACGTGGGCATCGGGCAGCCAGGTATGCAGCGGCACGATCGGCACCTTGATGCCGAAGGCCAGGGCAAAGGCGGCGAAGAGCCAGGTCTGTGTCTGCCACCACGGCGCCTCGCTCGCGAGCGGGATCACCGTGTCGAGCAAACCCTGCACGGGACCGCCCGGCGCCGCAACGAGGTCGAAGTTGAGGACGCCGAACTGCTGGAAGTGGAGGTAGTAGACGACGATCAGGGCCACCAGCATGAAGAGCGAGCCCACGACCGTGTAGAGGAAGAACTTGACCGCGGCGTAGATGCGCCGCTGCGCACCCCAGATGCCGATGAGGAAGAACATCGGCACCAGCATCAGCTCCCAGAAGACGTAGAACTGGAACAGGTTCAGCGCTGCGAAGGTGCCGAGCATCGCCGTCTCGAGAAAGAGCAGGAAGAAGAGGAAGCTCGTCGTACGCTGGCTCACCGCGTTCCACGCGGAGAGCAACGCGAGCGGCATGAGAAATGTCGTCATCAGGATCAGCAACAGGCTCACGCCATCGACGCCCACGAAGTAGTGGATGCCGTAGTCGACGAGCCACTCGTGACGCTCGACGAACTGGAAGCCGATCTGCGTCGAATCGAAGCTGAGGAAGAGATCCACCGAGAGCAGGAAGGTGGCGAGGCTGCCGCCAAGGGCGAGGCAGAAGGCCGCGCGCGGCGGGAGCCCGCGGAGCACCAGCAGCAGCAGGGCCGTCGCGAGCGGCCGCAGCGTCAGGATCGTGAG
>CAYGXT010000269.1:0-4945 GCA_964353695.1 uncultured Myxococcaceae bacterium | reverse complement strand
ACGACTGCGTGTGGACGCGAGCGTGCGGCTTCTCGCCGTCGGTGAACGTGTATGGAAACCGCTCGAACTCGCTGCCTTCGCGCCTCGACGACGCCAAGGATCCGCTGATGTCGGGCACGACGAGCTACATGAGCCCGATTATCAATAACCCCGACCGCGAGATCAAGACGATCAAGACCTATTCCGGCAACATCGGCGTGTCCTACGATGCGTCGGATATCACGAAGCTGGTGACGCCTGCGTCGGCTCTCACTCCGGCGGGCCCACGCCTGCTGCCAAGATCCGACATCTATCGCGGCGTGAACCAGACCAGCCCCTTCGGTGCCCTGCTCGGCACGCGCACGGTCCTCAGCTATGGCGCGCCGATCGCTGCCGCGCCTCCGTATGTCGACTACATCCCAGGCCGCTACACGTTCGAGCGCTTCCTCGGATACGGTTTCGCGCTGCGCAACGTGCGAGGGGGAAGCAACGGCATTGGCACGCAGGCGATGCCCTGGGATCCGAAGGACGACATCGACCCATTCGCAACGCTTCGGGACCGTGTGAATCCGTTTCGCACGGCAGACGTGAATCCCGAGACGGGCATCGTTTCGAACAGCTACGTTCAGGGCGGGAGCAAGCATATTCTCGGCAACCTGCCGTTTCGGCCCGCGCCGAATTTTGGACCCGATCAGGCACCGGACTCGGGCACCGCTTCCGGGCTCTATCTCCCGAGCGCACCCTACGCGCGCTACGCCCTCGATGGTGGCAGCGACAAATTCGATCAGAACTTCAGCCAGGACGAGCTGGCCTGGAACCGCGGCGCGAGCCAGCAGCAGACCAAGGAGCTGAAGGAGGCCTATCTCGAGCTGGAGATGCTGGGCGGCGCGCTCTTCGTCCGCCTAGGCCGACAGACCATCGTCTGGGGCAAGACGGAAATCTTCGCGACCACGGACCTCTTCAATCCGAACGATCTGGCGCTCGGCTCCCTCACGAGCCTCGAGGAGTCGCGCATCCCTCTCTGGGCCATGCGCGCCATCTACTCCTTCTACGAGGTCGGTCCGCTGGAGGACGTGCGCCTCGAGCTGGCCCTCGACCTCGACGATTTCACCCCCGCTGACCTTGGCCGCTGCGGTGAGGCCTACACGCCGAACCCGGTCTGTGACAAGACCATGGGCCTGCTGGCCCACGGTCTTCTCGGCCTTGGCGCCGCTGGCGAGAACCGGCCTCCCCATTGGTGGGATAGTTGGAAGGGATTGCAGGGAGGCGCCCGCCTCGAGTTCCGCTGGGACCGCTACAGCTTCGCCCTGGTGGACTTCTGGAATTACACGAAGTTCCCCTACGCCGATCGCCTCTCGACGTATGAGCGCAACGTCGATCCGGCGACCGGTCGGCCGCGGCGCTACGGCGCAACCGGTCCGTGCAGCACGGCGCTCGGGGCGGCCAACTCTGACCCTGCATGCCTACAAGGCGGCAACGACGCGCTCGCGAATGCTGCCGTCAACCAGCAGATTTTCGCCGTGATCTGCTCGTCCTCGGTCGGCTTCAGCGCTCTCGACCGGACGGTCTGCGCGCAGAGCGTGCTCGGCAGCGCGGATTTCCAGGCCGCGGCGGTGGTGTCGGTTGCCCAGCTCGTGAGCGAGATCATCTCCGGCAGCCCCAACGGCATCCAAACGGCGATTGCCCTTACGAGTCCTCTCTCGCGAATGCCGATGGTCTCCCTGGGCATCAACTCCACCGATGGATCTCCGACGGGGTTTTTCGGTACGCCTGGTACCGGCCTGAACCCATTCTTTGATTTTGGCGTCACTGCCACTTCGAAACACAATAGCTTCCAAACGCTTGCGCAGGTGTTGACGTCTGAGCAGCAGGCGCTGCTCGGCTGTGGCCCCTTCTACGGAACGCCCTGTGACGGCGGTGCAAACCAGGTGAACGGCGACCCGGCGCCGGGTGGCATGGACATGCTGAATATGGAGGCGTCCGCTGTCATGCAGTCCTGGATGGGCATCGAGGGGTCGCCTCTCGCAGGCTACCCCACCACGGACAGCACCCGACCGCAGCCCGGCACGATGGACTTCCAGGGCGGCCCCGTCTGTACTCGCGTCCTTCCGAACGGCCAGCAGGTGATGCTGCCCGGCTGCCGCGGACCCGCCGACCCCGGCTACGACCCGGCTGTCGACGGGCCCGATCCCCGCACGACCAACATCGGCTTCCCGGCCGGGGTGTTTGGCATACCGCTCATCGGAGCCGCGGTCCTCGGGCCCATCCGCAACACCCAGGGGCATCCTTTCGCGGCCAACTCGAACGGGCTCGCGAACGTCGGTCAGTACTGGCGCAGCGAGATGGCAGCCCTCTCGTGGAACATCCAGATGCTCCTGGTGGCGTTCTCGGTGAAGGTGACCGATCCGATCGACCCGCTCGACCCGGTGAGCTCCAACATGTCGCTTCGCTTCGATCCGACCAGGGCCTATCGCACTGACGGCTGCTCCTACGTCATGCCCTTTCTCTGCTCCGGGACTCGCGCCTTCTGGGGCGTCACCGGCGTTCGGCGGCAATCCGTCAACGCCGGGGGTAATGGGCGCTTTGGCCGCCGCGACATGGTGTGGGCGCAGGGCGGCGAGGCAGTCATCTCGTACCAGAAGCGCAACGTGCTCGGGTTCTCCATGGACTTCGCCGAGGACGTGACGAAGACGAATTGGGGGACGGAGTTCACCTGGGTCCGAAACAATCCCTTCAGCGATCAGAACAAGTTCGGCGGCGTCAACAAGACGGAAGCGCTCAATTTCACGGTCTCGGTGGATCGGCCGACTTTCATCAACTTCATGAACCAGAGCCGAACCTTCTTTTTCAACAGCCAGTTGTTCTTCAGCTACGTGCCCGGCTATCACAACAGCTTCACGTCGAACGGGCCCTGGAACGTCTTCGCGACCTTCACGGCCCAGACCGGCTACTTCCAGGATCGCCTGCTTCCGGGCATCACCTTTGTCTACGACGTGCAGTCCGAGTCGGGGGCCGCGCTGCCCTCCGTCACCTACAGCTTCACGGAGAGCTTCTCGGCCACGTTCGGCTTTGCCCTCTTCTGGGGCCGTTACGAGGGCAAGGACCTGCCGCTCAACCCGCTCGCACCGTCGAACCAGGCGGGAGCCTGGGCCTACCGCTCCTGGGTGGAGAACGGTCTGGCGGTCATCCGCGACCGGGACGAGGTCTACATGCGGCTTCGGTACACCTTCTGAGAGGCTGGTTTCAACTCGCTGTACCATCGTCTCGGCGTCGGCATGCGCCGCCAGCGATCGCCTACTTGTTCAGCTTGGTGATCTTGGAGCCTTGAATGCCGATGCCCGCCATCAGGCCCTTCTGATCGAAGATGAACGCGTAGACGTCGTCCTGCAGGGTGGTGGTCGTCAACGACTTCGCCATTCCCTTGTCGATGATGACGATGCTTGGGCCGACACCAAGCTCCCAGCCATCACTCTTGTCCAGGTACTCGAGCGCCTTGCCGTTCATCAGAAACAGCGCATAGCCGAACGACTGCGCACCGGCCTGCAGGCCGTAGGAAGCCGCCAAAGAGTTGTAGTGCCCGACGAGCTTGCCGCGCTTCAGGAGTGAGCCCTCACCGTATTGGCCGCCGACGATGAAGCCGGCCTTGACGATGGTGGGGAATACGAGGACCGCCTTGGCTTTCTCGCCGATCATCTTAGCCAGCGGCTCGCTGGCATAGAGTTTCTTCAAGGCGGCGTTGGCTTTAGCGTCGGTCCCGCTTCCCGCAAACGCGGGATGGGCCAAGTTGGTAACCATGGCGACGCCCAACAGGGCTGCAGCTCTCACATGCTTGTTCATGCTCGTCCTCCTATTCAACAGCTCTGTAATCTATCGCAACTCTATTCATTCTCCGCTCCTCTATGCTCCGCTCCTCATCGTCGAGGAAACCTGCTACATGGGATTTCAGGAGGGTGCAGCATGAGCAGAAGCCTCGATCCCATCGGCATCGACCGCCGCGGCTTTCTGGTCCAGGGCGGTAGAGCGCTCCTCGCGCTGGGCTTGCTTCATCTGGCCCCGGCGGCCGAAGCGAGCAGCCCCGCGCCGGTGGGGGCTACGCCAGAAACGCCCCGCAAGGCGGAATATCGCGATTGGCGGGATGTCTGGAAGGAGCGTTGGACCTGGGACAAGGTGGTTCACTCCTCTCACGCGCGCGCCAACTGTGTCTCCACCTGTTCCTGGAACGTCTTCGTCAAGCAGGGCATCGCCTGGCGCGAGGAGCAGAACGCGATCTACGAGGCATCCGAGCCGGGGGTGCCGGACTTCAACCCCCGCGGCTGCCAGAAGGGGGCCTGCTACACGCACCTGATGTACGAGCCGTCGCGGATCACCCACCCGCTGCGGCGGGTCGGTGCACGCGGCGCTGGGAAGTGGAAGCGCGTGTCCTGGGACGAGGCGCTGACCGAGATCGCCGACACGATGATCGACGCGGCGGTGAACCAGGACACGGGCGCGATCGTCTACGACCACGGCACCACCAACATCGACTTCGGCGCGGACACCGCTTCGGAGATGCGGCTCTTCGCCAGCATGAATGCGACGACCATCGACTCCTGGGCCGGGGTCGGCGACATGCCGACCGGCGCCGTGCAGACCTGGGGCATGTACAACTGCGAGGGCACCTCGGACGACTGGTTCAAGTCGGACTTCATCATCGTGTGGATCGGCAACCCGACCTACACGCGCATTCCCGAGGTCCACTTCATGCACGAGGCGCGCTACCGGGGCGCCAAGCTGGTGGTGATCTCTCCGGAGTACAGTGCCAGCGCGGTGCACGCGGACTACTGGATCAATCCGCGCGTGGGCAGTGACCCGGCGCTGGCGCTGGCGATGGCGCAGGTGATCCTGAAGGAGGGTCTGCACGACGAGGAGTACGTGCGCGAGCAGACCGACCTGCCGATCCTGGTGCGCGCACGTACTCCTCGTCGTG
>CAYGXT010000268.1:0-4947 GCA_964353695.1 uncultured Myxococcaceae bacterium | reverse complement strand
AGCCCCGTGGCAAGGCGGGTCGGGTCGGCTTCTGCACCCTCGCCCGAGGCCGCGCGAAGCCGGCTCGAGGCAAGAGCAACCTCGCCGACGCCCGAGAGCAGGCGGTCGAGTGTCTCCGCCCGCACGCGCAACGAGGCCGGCGGATGGAATGCTTCGGTCAGGCCGCTCGAGGCTTCATCCGGAGTGTTTTTTTTGGGATTTTCCCGCTCGGCATGGGAAGCAGGAGGCGCCCGCTCGGCTGGACACTCTCCGGTGTCGCGAACGGCCCGCACCAGATGCTCGAGCACGTCGAGGCCGGCCAGGAGCGGGGGCAGCTCGGATACGGGATCCACACACCCCGCCGCGCGCGCGGCGGAGAGCCGGTCCTCGAGCGCGTGGGCTCGCTCCGCGATCGGCTCGAAGTGCATCGCCGCGGCCATGCCCTTGATCGAATGGGCCATGCGGAAGCAGATCTCGAGGGCCTCTGCCGACGCCGGATCCTTCTCGAGGTCGAGCAAGGCACGCCCCATCTCGCCAAGATGGTCGCTCGTCTCGTCCAAGAAGAGCGCCAGATAGCGGGCGGGATCCATGGCCTGGCGGCCTCGCGCACGCCGTCACGGCCGCGCCTGCCCGTGGGCGATGACCTCTTCGGCACGCGCCAGCAGCCGCTCGCCGTCGAGCACGTGGAGCATCCGACCCTCGAAGGAGCCGTGCGCGCGAACGATGCCGTCCGGGGCGCTCGGGACCCTCGGCGCCTGCGTCAGCCCGAGCACCCGATCGACGGGCAGGCCGAGACGGCCCGGCTCGTCGCCGCTGCCTCCGATCACGAGAAGCTGGCGTGCTACAGGAAGGCTCGCCTGCTGCAGATCGAGCAGCGCGTCCGGGGCCACCACCGGCAACGCATCCCCGCGGTGGTTCGTCACGCTCGCCAGAGAGCGCGGGAGAGTCGGCACGGCGCGGAGCTCGCTCAGGTCGGTCACCTCGCGCACGTCCGCGAGCGACAGGGCCCAGGCCACGCCGCCCACCTCGAAGGCGAGTACGCGCTCGGCCTCCGTGCTCACGCCCGTTTCACATCCTTCGGCTCGGGATCGCTGCGGAAGCGGCCGAGCACTTCGCGCAGCTCCGCCGCGAGCGTGGCCAGGGCTTCCGACGAGGTGGCCACGCCATCCGTTCCACCCTGCTGGCGCTCGGCCAGGCCCGCCACGTCTTCGACGGCCTGGGCGTGCATGCTGGCCATTTTGGCGATCTCGTCCATGGAACGGGCGAGGCGCTCGACGTCGCGCGCCTGCGCGTCGGCGTCCTGGAAGATCTCCTCCGAGCGCGTCGCGGCCTCGCGCACAGCGGCACGGATCTGCTCGAGGGAGACTGCGATGGTGTTCACGTCCTCGCGCCCCTCTCCGATCATCCGGCTCGATTCGCGCATGGCGTCGGCGATATCGTGGGTCTCGTCGGCGATCTCGTGCACCACCTGGGAGACCTCGGAAGCGGACCGGCCCGAGCTCTCCGCCAGCTTGCGCACCTCGTCCGCCACCACGGCGAAGCCCCGGCCGGCCTCGCCGGCCCGCGCCGCCTCGATGGAGGCATTCAGCGAGAGCAGGTTCGTGCGGTGGGCAAGGCCCGTGAGGATCTCGATCACCTGGTTCACGTGGCGGGTCTTCGACTCGAGGCGGAAGACCAGCGCGCCCGACTGCTCGACACGCTCGAAGACGCTCTTCAGCTTCTCCAACGCGAGGCGTGAGACGTCGGCGCCGACGTGGGCCTTCTGGCTGGCTTCGGCCGAGAAGCCGAAGGCTTCGCGCGCGCGGGCGGCCGTGATCTCGATGGCTGCGGCGCGATCGTGGACGCTCCGCGTGGCGCCGGTCAGAAGCTCCTGCTGGCCAGCAACTCCCTCGGCCACGCCGGAGACCGTGGTCGAGATCTGCGCGCTCGCAGCCGCGACCGACTGCGCCGAACGGGCGAGCTCGCCAGCGGCGTTCGAGACGCGGTCGGCCGTGCGCTGCACGTGTCCGACGAGCTCTCGCAGGCTGGCGAGCATGCCGCACACGCTATGCGCCAGCTCGGAGGTCTCGTCCGGGAAGCGCGGCCCCGGATCAACACTAATTTGCGTCGTCAAATCGCCCTGGCTGATGCGCTCGGTCGCGTTGCGGAGCGTGGCGAAGCTGCGGGCCAGCGTCCGCGAGAGAAAGAAACCGAGGCCTCCGCCCATGCCGAGTACGACGAACGGCGTCACCCAGTGCGCGACGGGAATACCCGCCTGCGCCACCGCCAGCGGAAAGCCTACCGCTACGGCCGCGACCACCAGGGAGCCCACGACAAACTTCTGCGAGAGCGTGATCCGCACAGCGTGCGTATCGGCCCCGCCGGAGAGGCGCTTGACGCGGCAGACCGGCTGCTCGGCCGCGCATGCGGCAGCCTCGGGTCTTCCCCTCAGAAGTGGGTGAATCCCCCGAGCGCGAGGCCGCGTACGCCCCGGCCCCGAACGATCCGTCCGATCTCCCGCACGGGAGCTGCAAGACGCCGCGAGAGTGTCTTTTCGCTCGGCGCACCCCGCCGAAGCGTGAAGAGCAGCTCGTAATCCTCTCCGCCCTCGAGAGCGAGAGCCAGGGGGTCGAGCCGCAGCCGCGCGCAGGCCCGAGCAAAGCCGCGCGGAAACGGCAGCCGCTCGAGGTCGAGCTCGGCGCCGGCGCCGGAGGCCTCGAGCACGTGGCCGAGGTCGGCCAGCAGGCCATCCGAGAGATCGATGCAGGCGCCGACGCCCGAAAGACGGGCCAGGGCCTGGCCACTGGACACGCGCGCCTTGGGGATGTGGCGCGTCTGCCCTCGGCCGCGCTCTGTGCGCGCCACGTCGAGCGCCGCGGCACCCAGGACGCCCGTGACGAAGATCCGATCCCCCGGCCGCGCCGCATCGCGCCGGAGCGCGTGCCCGCGGCGCACAGCGCCGAGCACGCTGAGCGTCAACGTCGTCACCGGCCCGCGCGCGACGTTTCCGCCCACGAGCGGGCAATCCAGCCCAGCCGCCTCGGCGAGCATGCCGTCGATGCAGCGCTCGAGCGTCGAAAGTTCGAGCGAGGGCGGCGCCGTGAGGGCGAGCGTGAAGCCCAGCGGCCGCGCCCCCATGGCCGCGAGATCCGACACGGCAGCGAGCAGCGCGCAGCGGCCGACCCGGCGCGCTGATGCGGTGCGCCAACGGAAGTGAACGCCCTCGACCGCGGCATCGGTCGTAACGGCAAGCTCCTCGCCGCTCCGGAGCCGCAGCACGGCGGCATCGTCGCCGATCCCGATTCGGACGGCGGAAGAGCCACGCGCGGATCGTGCGGCTCGCCGCGCGATCCGCGCGATCAGCCCGAACTCGCCGACGTCGCGGAGCTTCACGGCGCGCAGCGTAGCAGCGAAGCGCGCTTCGGCGGCTCTCTCAGAGCGCGGGCGGAGGGGCGCGGCGCGGCGCAGGCAAATGGCGGGGCGGCATCTGCTCGAGCGCCGCCTCCAGCACCTCGTCCATGTGGGTGACCGGGACGAAGGTCATCTTCCGCTTGAGGTCGCGCGGGATATCACTCAGATCCTGCAGATTTCGGCGCGGAAGGATGATGCGCGTGATGCCCGCACGGAGCGCCGCCAGCGCCTTCTCGCGCACGCCACCCACCGGCAGCACGCGACCCCGCAACGTGATCTCGCCCGTCATGGCCAGGTTGCTGCGAACGGGGATCCGCGTTGCCAGCGAGACGATGGCCGTCGCGATCGTGATGCCGGCGGACGGGCCGTCCTTGGGAATTGCGCCCGACGGCACGTGCACGTGCACGTCGTGACTCGAGAGGAGTTTCTCGTCGATGCCCATTTCGGCCACGCGTTGGCGCGCGTAGGTGAGGGCCGCCTCGCCCGACTCGCGCATCACGTCACCGAGCTGCCCGGTGAGCACGAGGCCGCGCCCCTGCGTCATGGCCGCCTCGAGCCGCAGCACCTCGCCACCGGCCTCGGTCCAGGCCAGGCCGTTCACCACGCCCACCTCTCCCTGCGACGGCAGCTCGTCGTCGAGGAACGGTGCGGGCCCAAGATACTGCGGGAGCCGCAGCGCGGAGAGGGCCACGCAGCTCGCGTCGCCCTCGGCAGCGCGTCGGGCCACCTTGCGGCATACCGAGGCGATCTTCCGCTCGAGGTTTCGGACACCTGCCTCGCACGTGTAGCCTGCAATCATGTTGCGAAGAGCCGGCCCCGACCAACGGATGCGATCACGGGGCAGCCCGCACTCGTCCGTCTGCCGCGGCACGAGGAAGAAACGCGCGATCTCGACCTTCTCCTCGAGCGTGTAGCCCGCGAGGCGAATCACCTCCATCCGATCCCGCAGCGGACCCGGTACCGAATCGATCATGTTGGCCGTGGCGATGAAGAAGACCTTCGAGAGATCGAAGGGGACATTCAAGTAGTGGTCGCTGAAGCGCGAGTTCTGCTCCGGGTCGAGCACCTCCAGCAGCGCCGAGGACGGGTCGCCGCGGAAGTCCGAGCCGAGCTTGTCGATTTCGTCCAGCATGAAGACGGGATTGTTGGTACCCGCTTGCTTCATGCCCTGCACGATGCGGCCGGGCATCGCGCCGACGTAGGTACGGCGGTGCCCTCGCACCTCGGCCTCGTCGCGTATACCACCGAGTGAGATGCGTACGAACTCACGGCCCATGGCGCGCGCGATGGAGCGTCCGAGCGAGGTCTTGCCCACACCCGGCGGCCCCGCGAAACAGAGGATCGGCCCGCGCGAGTCGGCGCGCAGCTTGCGCACGGCGAGGAACTCGAGGATGCGATCCTTGATCCCGGCCAGATGCGCATGGTCGGCGTCGAGGATCTCGCGCGCGGCAACGAGATCGAGAGCGTCGGGAGAGCTCTTATGCCAGGGAAGATCCAGGAGCCAGTCCAGGTAGCCACGAGCCACCTGCGCCTCGGGACCGTCGGGGTGCATGCGCTCGAGGCGGCGAAGCTGACGTG
>CAYGXT010000267.1:0-4964 GCA_964353695.1 uncultured Myxococcaceae bacterium | reverse complement strand
GAGAGATGACGGCACAAGAGGCGGGGAGGCTCCTCGACTCATTGCGCGGAGACGAGACCGAGGTGCCGCGCGCCGCGGCGCGCCGCGATGGTGCGGGGAGTGACGATGATGAGCCGATCCGAAACTGGTGACCTGCGCGTCTGGTGGCTGGCCGTGGGGATCGCGTTGGCGCCCGCGCTGCCGGCCCTCGCGCAGGCGGTGGGCGCCCAGGATGCGGCGGCGCCCGCGCGGCCTGGCGCGCCTGCGTTCGAGCTGGTCGGACCAGCGGGCGACCTCTTCGTCGGACAGCTCGAGCCTGTCGAGCTCCGGCTGCTGGTGCCCGACGGCGTCGACCTCGTCGAGGTGGCGCCCCCGAGTCTCTCCGGAGAGGGCTTCACCGTGAGCCCGCTCGCCAATGCGCGTCCGCGAGAGTCACGTGCGGAGATCGATGGAGTCCCGATGACGGTGCTCAGGTGGTCCGCCGCGGTCTCCGCGGTCAAGCCGGGGCCGCAGACGCTGGAGGCCAGGATCGATGGCGTTGTCGTCGCCCGTGCGCCGGCACGCTCTCGCAGCACGCGGCCGAGCCTCTTCGGCGACGACTTCTTTCGTGGCTCGCTCCTCGAGCGCGTTTTCGGCGGCCTACGGCAGCAGCGGATGCACCTCGCGAGCCAGCCGCTCCGGCTCGACGTCCAGGCCCTGCCTGAGACCGGTCGGCCGGCCGATTTCGACGGCGCCGTGGGAGAGTTCATCTTCTCGGCGCAGACGAGCTCGTCGCGCGCGACGGCCGGGGATCCTTTGACGCTCGAGGTGCGCGTCGAGGGTCGCGGGAACTTCGATCGCGTACACGTCGCGGGCCTCGAGGGCGCGCCCGGCTTCAAGACCTACACGCCCGCGGCCCGCTTCGAGGGCGTGGACCCGATGGGCGTCCGGGGCCGCAAGCTCTTCGAGCAGACGATCATCCCGGAGCAGGCTGGCCCGGAGACGCTGCCATCGCTGCGCTTCAGCTACTTCGATCCCGAGAAGCAGAGTTACGTGACGCTCACGTCGGAGGTCCTGCCGCTCGCCGTCGCGAGCGCAGGGCAGGGGGGCTCGCTCGCTGCGGGGCTGCTGCCCTTGCGGAAGGATCTCGGCCGCCTGCGCCACAACGCGGCGCCGGTATTCCTGCGCGCTTCCTGGCTCGGGGCCCTCGCTCTGCCGCTTCTGACACTCTCGGGTGTAGCTCTTGCGGCCTGGCGCCGGAGGCGACGCCTCGACCCGGTGCGGGCGCGTACGCTCGCGATCGAGCGTACGCTGGAGCAGAGCCTTCGCAACATGGAGGCAGCGTGTGAAAAGGCCGACGCGCCCGCCTTCCACGCGGCCGTGCGGCGCGCACTACAGGCGCGCCTTGGCCTTCGTCTCGGCGCGAACCCCGACGCGCTGACGGCGGCGGACGTAGGGGGGCTCTGCGCAGACGATCCCCGTCTCGCGGCCTCCGTACGCCGGCTGCTCGAGGAGGCCGATGCATTCGCCTACGCAGGATGCACGGCCGGGGTCGCTGCCCTGCGCGCCTCGCGCGGCGTCGTGCTCGAGACCCTCGAGCAGCTGGAGGTCCACGCATGAAGCCCTTCCTTCGCCGACTGGCTCCCTGGGGGCTGCTCCTGCTCGCGACTAGCGCCGGCGCTGCGGGGCCGGCCGAGCCGGCCTCAGAGGCGGCGTCCGCCTATGCCCAGGGCCGTTACTCCGACGCCGTGCGCGCCTATGAGGGCATCGCGGAGTCCGAGGGTGTCTCGGCATCTCTCTACTACGATCTTGGCGCCGCGCAGCTCGCCGCTGGAGAAATTGGACCGGCCGTGCTCAGCTTCGAGCGGGCCCACTGGCTCGCGCCGAGCGACGCCGGGGTCGCGTCTGCCCTGCGCGCGGCGCGCGAGAAGGCGAACCTTGCTGCCATCGACACCCCTTGGTGGCGGCCTCTGCGCGACGTTGCCAGCCCCGATGGCTGGGCCCTCGTGGCGTGGCTGGCGCTTGCCCTCGGCTGCGCCGGCGCGTCGCTCGCGCTGCTCCCGCCGGGTCGGCTCGGCTCACAGCCCCGCACGCGCCGTGCGCTACACGGGGCAGCGTTCGCAGGCGCCGGAGCGTTCCTGGTGGCCGCTCTGGCCTGCGCGAGCCTTGCCGCCGAGACCTCCCGCGGGATCGCGATTGGGTCGGATCTCGCTCTCCGCATCGCACCCTTCGCGGAGGCGGAGAGCCGTGGCAGCGTCTTGACCGGCGAGGCCGTACGTCTCGAGGAGCGCCACGGTGACTTCGTGCGCGTACGCGCCGATCGCGACCGTGCGGGCTGGCTGCCGATGCGCAGTGTCGGGGCTGTCGACCCCGGCTGATTTCTTCCCGCCAGCGCCTCCTGCGCTGATACGCTACGCAGACGGCCCGCCAGCTACTGGCGGAGGGGGAGAAGCGGTATGGAGTCACCGGCGCTGCACAGCGCGGGTCTGCTTGCGGGCAAGGGGATCCTCGTCACCGGTGGCGCCTCGGGCATCGGCCGGGCGGCCTGTCTCGCCTTCGCGCGTGAGGGAGCGCGCGTGCTGCTCTCCGACGTGAACGCCGAGGGCGGCGAGCAGACCGTGGCGGCCGTGCGAGGGGCGGGAGGCGAAGCGAGCTTTCTGCGCGCGGACGTGAGCAGTGAGCCGGAGGTAGAGGCGCTGCTGGCCGCGGCCGTCGAGCGCTTCGGCCGACTCGACTGCGCCTTCAACAACGCCGGCGTCACCGGGGCCGTGGGGCCCCTGCACGAGATCGAGCTCGAGGGCTTCGAGCGTACGCTGCGGACCAACCTCACGAGCATCTTCCTCTGCATGAAGCATGAGATCCGGGCCATGCTGAAGCAGGGGGGAGGCGCCATCGTCAATACGTCGAGCGGGGCGGGTGTCGTCGCGACGCCGACGCTCTCGTGTTACTGCGCCTCGAAGCACGGAATCCTGGGCCTGACGAAGACCGCAGCCGCCGAGCACGCGCGCACCGGCATCCGCGTGAACGCCATTTGTCCGGGCAGCGTCGATACGCCCATGCTGCAGCGCTACATGGGCAACAACCCCGGCATCGAGAAGCTGATCCGCGCGGGCCAACCGGGCGGCAGGCTCGGCAGACCCGAAGAGATTGCCGAGGCGGCGGTCTGGCTCTGCTCCGACCGGGCCTCCTTCGTCTCGGGTGCGTCGATCTTCGTAGACGGTGGCGCCATCAGCCGCTGATTGGGAGGCCCATGCTGCTGCACGACCGCATCGCCATCGTCTCGGGCATTGGTCCTGGCCTGGGCCGCGACATCGCCCTGGCGCTCGCCCGAGAGGGCGCCCATGTGGCGCTCGGCGCGCGCAAGACCGAGCACCTCGATCCCGTCGCGAAGGAGGTCGAGGCGTTGGGGCGTCGCGCTCTCCCTGTGCAGACCGACATCAGCCGGCCGGAGGACTGCCAGAACCTCGTCGCCCGTACGCTCGAGGCCTTCGGGCGCGTGGACGTGCTGGTGAACAACGCCTACCACCCCGGCAGCTACGAGGTCTTCGAGCAGGCCGATCTCGAGCACTGGCGCCCGCCCATCGAAGTGAACCTCTTCGGCACGCTGCGGCTCACGCAGGCGGTCGTTCCCACCATGCGGGCACAGGGCGCAGGCTCGATCGTCATGATCAACTCCATGATCGTTCGCAGGGTGCTCTCGACCATGGGCGCCTACGCCGCCTCCAAGGCTGCGCTCCTGGCTGCGACACAAGGCCTTGCGCGAGAGCTCGGCGGATATGGGATCCGCGTGAATTCCGTCGTTCCTGGCTACATCTGGGGCCCGAACCTCGAGGCATACTTCAAGTTTCAAGCGGGCCAGCGAGGGGTCGATCCCGGGGTGGTCTATGCCGAGGTCGCGAGTGCGATCGCGCTGGGCCGGATCCCGGGCTCCCAGGAGATCTCCGGAGCCGTCGTCTTCTTCGCCTCGGATTTATCCTGCGTCGTCACGGGCCAATCGCTCGATGTGAACGGTGGCCACGAGATGCGCTGATCGCCGCGCTCCCTACGAGGCCAAAGAGCCCGGCCGGGAGCCCCCGAATACGACCGCGCGGGGCGCATGGAATGCGAGGAGCGCGGTCGCGGCGAGGACGTAGGGCCACGCGGACATTGGCCTCGCCGCGGCCCAGGCGTGGATCAGGCCCATGTCGCCGACGATCAGGCAGAGAGCCCAGGCCCCGAGCAGGGAGCGCAGCAGTCGCACGGCACCTTGCGACGAGCCTGGGTCCAGCGCCCCGGCCCAGACGGCGCGCAGGAGCGATTCGTGGACGGCGAGCGATCCGACGCCCGCGGTCATCGCGAGCAGCGTCAGGACGAAGCCGAGCACCTCGATCCCTGCATCGCTATAGGGGGCAGCGGCCGGGCCGAAAAAGAACGGCGCCGCGGCCGAGGCGGCCAGCAATGCGAGCATGCCGAGCCATAGGAGCCAGAGCCTTCTGCGCTGCGCCTGCATGCGACCAGCGTACCGGCAGCCTCCGTCCTTGTCGCCTTCCGCAGCGAGCCGGAAGGCCGTGAACCTTTCGGCCGCCCGCTGCGTAGAGAGAGACAGGCGAAGCGGGCTGCCAGCCAGCTCCGGCCCAGAAAACTCCGGCCCAGAAGACCCGAAGGAGGCGAAGAGATCCATGACCGAGAAAACCTGCCCCTGGTGTGCCGAGGCCGTGTCGGAAGAGGCCCGGAAGTGCCCCCACTGTGCGAGCCTGCTCACGGGCGGAGTGCGTGATCCGAGGGCCTGGCATCGCGACTACCCCGAGCGCAAGCTGGCCGGGGTCGCCTGCGCCGTGGCCGAGAACCTCGGCATCTCGGTCAGCCTGGTGCGGGCCGGCTTCGTGCTCCTCTGCCTCTTCCACGGTATTGGCGTTCTCCTCTACGCTTCGCTCTGGTTCGTGATCCCGAGAGAGCCTGGAGCGGGCTCGGGCTTCGACCGGGTCGTCGATGCGGCGCGTGCGCTCTTCGGCGAGCCGTCGCGCGAG
>CAYGXT010000266.1:0-4970 GCA_964353695.1 uncultured Myxococcaceae bacterium | reverse complement strand
CGTCGTCAACTTCGCCGACCTCGCCACGCTGAAGGCCAGCTTCTTCAAAGCCGGCGCCGATCTCGTCACGGACCTCAACAGCGATGGCGTCGTCAACTTCGCCGACCTCGCGATCCTGAAGGCGCGCTTCTTCAAGGCGCCGGGGCCCTCGGCGCTGGCGCCCTGAAGCGGCGTTTCTCGCGCATCACGAACCTGCTGAGGAGGATGGAATATGCGGCTGTGGATGGCGGGACTTCTCGCAGCGGCTTCGCTCTCGCTAGGAGCCGGATCATGCTGGCTCGCCGAGGGCGGTCCCTACCGGGGTGGCACTGGGCTCATTCTCGAGGCCACGGGCCGCTTTCGGCTCGAGCAGGTCGGCGGTGTCTGGTGGCTGGTGACGCCAGACGGCCGCCCGTTCTTCTCGACCGGCATCAACAACGTGAACTCGAACCCGGACTACGAGCCGAAGACCGGGCACTTCCCGTACCACGAGAACGTGCTCGCGCGCTGGGGCAACGAAGAGGTCTGGGCCGACGAGGTGCTGCGTCGCATGGATCTCGCCGGCTTCAACAGCATCGGGGCCTGGAGCCAGCTCGCGCATTTCCGCGGCCGCTTTCCGTATACGCAGATCATGGGCTTCTCCGGAGCGGCGCCGGCAATCCCGAGAACCGGCGGCGGCGCAGTGCCCGCCCTGGGCGACTATTTCTCCCCGGCCTTCCAGTCGGGAGCCATCGCGCACGCAGAGGGGGCGCGCGCCTGTGCCACGGATCCCTTCTGCATCGGCGTCTTCAGCGATAACGAGCTGGCCTGGGCGCCGAACCTGAAGCAGCCGATGCCGTTCATCGACGGCACGCTACACCTGCCCGCCGGCGCGCCCGGCAAGCTCGCATTGCAGACCTTCTTCGAAGAGCGCTACGCCGGCAACATCGCCGCCTTCAACGCCGCCTGGGGCAAGTCGATTTCGAGCTTCGACGAGATCCAGGCACTCGACTCGCTGAGTGCGAATTGGCAGACGGACTCGGAGACGGCAAAGGCCGATCGCATCGCCTTCCGCGGGCGCGTGGCCACGCGCTACTACCAGGTGGTCCACGACGCGCTGCGTGCCGTCGATCCGAAGCTGCTGATCCTCGGCGATCGCTACATCGCCTTCGGCGCTGCCCCTGAGGTCGTCCTCGCGGCCGCACCCTTCGTCGACGTGCTCAGCATCAACGCCTACGAGTGGACCGAGGGCTGGCATGCCGCTGCGCAATCGCTGGCGCAGAGCGCGGGGTTCATCCCGGCAGTGCAACTCTTGGACGATCTCGACGAGATGCACCGGCTCACGGGCAAGCCCTTGCTGATCGGCGAGTACGGCTACCGAGCAGCGGACGCGGGGCTTCCGAACAGCTGGCCCCCCGTCTACCCGACGCTCGCGACGCAGAGCGAGCGGGCCGACGCCTACGAGCGCTATGCACGCAGCGTACTCGCACGGCCCTACATCGTCGGCCTGCACTGGTTTGAGTACGCCGATCAGCCCGTCAGTGGGCGCTTCGACGGCGAGGACGACAACTGGGGCTTCGTGAACATTCGGGACGATCTCTATCCCGAGATGTTCCTGCGCATGTGGAGCGTCCACGTGAGGCTCTACCCGGCGCGCCTCGGTCTTGCGCACTGAGACTCTCGGCCTCTCCGCGTCTGCTACCGTGCCCGCGGCTGGAGGTGGACGGAGGATCGCCGGCGGACGCGCTTGCGCGCGGGCCGCGGGAGGAAAGTCCGGGCTCCGCAGGGCAGGGAGGTCGCTAACGGCGACCCGGGGCAACCCGAGGGAAAGCGCAACAGAAAGGATACCGCCGATGGCCCGTGATCCCGCGCGGCCCTGAAAGGGGCCCAGTGGGGGAGGCACAGGCAAGGGTGAAATCGTGGGGTAAGAGCCCACGCGCGAATGCCGGGTGACCGGCGGCGCGGCAAGCCCCTCCCGGAGCAAGCTCGAATAGAGGCGCAGACGAGGGTGGCCCGCCCGATCCGCCGCTCTGCGGCGGCTGCGCCCGGGTTGGAGCGCTCGAGCGTCACAGCAATGTGTCGCCTAGATGAATGATCCTCGCCGCCTTCGGGGCAACCCGGGGCGGCACAGAACCCGGCTTATAGTCCACTCCGGCGCCTTCGGCGCCGGACCTGGGGGAAGAAGCGCAAGCCACGCCCCCGGCGCTCCAGCCAGCCCCTGCCCCGCGGCCGCTCCGGCCGTCGTATACTCGAGCGTCCCCAGGAGGAGATCTGCATGCGTGTCGAGACCACGATCCCTCATGCCGACTGGCGCGCCATCGCCGGCATCGCGCGCGCCGCCGAGGAGGCGGGCTACGACGCGATCATGAGCTCCGAGATCGCGAACGACCTCTTCATCCCCCTCGCCTTCGCGGCGCTCGCGACCGAACGCATCGAGCTCGGCACGGCCATCGCCGTGGCCTTTCCGCGCAGTCCCATGGTGACGGCCAACCTCGGCTGGGACCTGCAGCTGAACTCCCGCGGCCGCTTCGTGCTCGGCCTCGGCACGCAGGTGAAGGGGCATAACGAGCGCCGCTTCAGCGTGCCCTGGGGCTCGCCCGTCCCGAGGCTGCGCGAATACATCGAGTCGCTACGCGCCATCTGGCGCTGCTGGGAGAAGCGGGAGCCGCTCGCCTACGAGGGCCAGCACTACCGCTTCTCCCTGATGACGCCGGAGTTCTCGCCGCCGCCCTCGGGCATGCCGCCGATCCCGATCATGATCGCCGCCGTGGGGCCCGACATGATGAAGCTCGCGGGCCGCATCTGCGACGGCGTACGCCTCCACGGCTTCTGCACGCGCCGCTACCTCGAGGAGGTAGCGATCCCGAACCTCGAGGAGGGGCTCGCGAAGTCGGGCCGCTCCCGCGAGAGCTTCCAGGTCTGGGGCGGCGGGTTCGTCGCCACCGGCGCTGACGAGGCCGGTGTGCGCAAGATGATGGACTGGGTGCGCTACCGCCTCGGCTTCTACGGCTCGACGCGCACCTACGCGGGTGTGCTGCACTTGCACGGCTGGCACGATCTCGCAGAGAAGCTTCATCGCATGTCGAAGGAAGGCCGCTGGGGCGAGATGGCGAAAGAGATCTCCGACGACGTGGTGCGCACCTTCGCCGCCGTCGGCACGTACGGCGAGATCGGCGCCATCATCGAGAAGCGCTTCGGCGGGCTCTCGGATGCGATTGCGCTGGGCTTCCCCGACGGCACCGCCCCCGGCCTCGTGCGCGAGGTGGTGCAGGACGTGCACCGCGTGCCCCAACACTTCCGTGGCTTTTCCAAGAGCTGGGACTGATCAGACGGGCGAGGCCGCGATCTCGAGCCGGAAGCAGCGCACGCGAGCACGCCGGGCGGCGTCATAGCCCTTCCACTTAGAGGGCGGAATATCCTCGGGGGCCGCCTCCTGGAAGCCCTGCCGCAGGAAGAAGGCGGCAACGCGCTCCGCAGTCGTGCAGGCGAAGACCGCTTTGATGCCGAGGCCCTCGGCGCGCCCGATGGCGTAGGCCACCAGCTGCCCGCCCACGCCCTCGCCGAGGAAGCGCGTCAGCGTGTAGAGCGAGGCGATCTCCGCCATGCGCGCCCCATCGTGCACCAGCAACGCTCCGATCCCGGCGAGGTGGGTGCCCTCGACGAAGGCGCCGAAGCCGCTCGCGAGGACCTGATCGATCTCCTCGTCGCTGCGCGGCGCCAGATAGCCCTCTTCGACGCCGCGGCGCATCAGATCTGCGGCGGCATCGAAGTCGTCGATGCCGAGGCGGCGCACGCCCATGTAGCGCTCGCGTGTGAAGAGCGTACCCGAGCCCGCGTAGCTGAAGAGCTCGTCGGCGAGCCCTTCGAGCGAGCAGACGTTCACCGCCGGGATGCCGCCCACCAGCATGCGCTCCACCTCGCGCAGCAGCGCGAGGCGACGCGCCTTCGCGCCCTCGGTGGCGAGGTATTGCTGGAGCTCCTCCAGATGCACGAAGGAGAGGCGGGCGCCGCCCACGCCGACCAGACCGCCGTCGCGGTCGAGCCAGACGAGCTTGCCGACGCCGAGCCGCAGCGCGAGGTCGCGACAGGCGGGCGCGAAGGCCAGAGAGCCACCGATCAGCAGCCCGACGGAGCCGGCACGTCGCAGCTCCCGCCACGCGGCCCCTTCCAGCCGCGGCGTCGCGGCGGAGATTACGCGGCCTTCGAGCAGGGCCTCGAGATGCGCACGCTCGGTCGACAGCACGCAGACGCGCGCGCCGTGGGCGACGAGCTCGGCCACCACAGCAGCGAGCGGCGCGGGCGTGCGCAGATCCGAGGCCTGTACCGCGATCGCGAGCGTGCGCCCGCGGAACTCCTGCAGGTAGAAGCTCTTCTCGGAAAAGGCGGGAGTCGTGGCGCTCGGCTCGGTCATGGCGAGGGCAGATGTAGACACAGATCCTCCCCCGCCGCACGCGGCGCCGGGGGCGTTCCAGGCTTGGCGGTGCGACGCGACTCAGCGCCCGGCTTCGGCGAGCACCTCGGCGAGCGTGACCTCGCGGCCCTCGGCGGCGCTCCTTCCTGCCGCGAGGGCGAAGGCGAGGGTCTTGCGCGCCTCGGCCCCGTCGAGAGCGGGCTGACGGCCGGAAAGCAGCGCATCCACGAAGTCGATGCCTCCGAGCCGGAACGAATCAGCCCAGTCGGTCTCGAGATCGTGGTAGCCCCGCGTCTCACCATCGCGGTAGAGCACGACCGAGGGCTCGTCGAGAAGCTGGCCCGTGCAGCGGTTCACCCAGAGAATGCCGTCGCTGCCATGCACCTCGATTCGGTCGTCACTCACGTAGTACTTCGAGCGCACGCGCATGCCGAGCGACGCGATCACTTCCCAGGATCCCATCCGCGGCGGATCGCCTGCATAGCACCAGGAGATGAGGGCCGGGCCGTCGTAGAAGGCGTCCTCGCCGAGACGCGTCCAGTGGATGAAGGCATGCACGCGCTCGACCTCGGCCGGGATCAGGTGTCGCGCCATCTGATAG
>CAYGXT010000265.1:0-4994 GCA_964353695.1 uncultured Myxococcaceae bacterium | reverse complement strand
CCGCGGTAGCGCGCCTCGTTCAGGTAATGCGAATCGGGGATGCGCGCGGCCGACGGATTGAACGCCCACAACACCAGGTAGTCGGAGCGGAACCAATCGTCGGAGGTGCCGTCGGTGTGGGGCGTGCCGAGCGTGATGGTGCCGCCCACGGCGAGATCGCCGATCTGGCCCATGGAATCGGTGATCGGAGCGCCAACCTGACGGAAGAAGCGAAGCGGAGCGGCCGTGTTCCCCGCGAAATCCACGTTCGGTCCGAGCTCGAGGATGGCGCCCTCGCCGCCGCGCTCCTTCAGCACATCCACCAGATTGCGTGCGATCTCGCCCAGCGCCTCGTCCCAGGAGATGCGCTTCCAGCGGCCCTCGCCACGGGCGCCCACGCGGCGCAGCGGAAACCGCACGCGCGAAGGCCCCGTCAGCATGTCGCTCGCGCAGGCTCCCTTGTTGCAGCCGCGCGGGTTCCAGTCGGGGACCGATGCGTTCGAGGCGACGTAGGGGGAGGACTGCTCTTCGCGCCAGACGATCCCGTCGCGTACGTAGAGATTCCAGGCGCAGGAGGAGACGCAGTTGACGTTGGTGTGCGTGCCGCGCACGACGCGGTCCCAGCGCCAGCGGCTGCGGTAGACGTCCCGCCAGTCGGCGTAGCCGATGGCAGCCGTGGCGGCATGCGCCTCCGACGGGCTGAGGAGAGAGAGACCACGCAGGTTGAGCGCGAAGCTGGCGGCCGCGCTGCTCCACAGGAACTGGCGTCGAGTGAGTCCCTGCATCGAGATCCTCCGCGGGGCGCTGCAATAAGCCTAGGGCGAGGGTCGGTCGGGCCATATGACCGATGTCATAGAGGGCGTCGAGGATGCCCTGCGGGCGAGAGGCAAGCGAAGCGCGCCGCCAAAGCGCGGCGCCGTAGGCGAGCGGAGGCGGCTGTCGAGCGGCGAAGCCGCGAGTGACGCTAGGGGCGGCCCGGGCCCCCAGAGTTCCGGCTGGCCACGGCCTGCAGAGCGTCCAGGTCGAGGATGTGTACGTGGTGCACCTCGCCCTTGACGAAACCAGACTGCTCGAAGCGTCGCAGCACCCGGATCGCCGTCTCGATGGTGGTGCCGGCGACCTCCGCGAGCTCGCGGCGCGTGACATGAGCCTCGCCACCATGAGCGCTGCGGAGCAGCGCCTGAGCCAGCCGAACCTCTGCCGGGTCGTAGGCGAAAGAGCGCAGGCGGGTGTGGGCATCGCGCAGGCGGCCCGCCACGATCTTCAGGAGCTCGCGCGTCAGATGCGGTTCGGTACGCAGCAGGCCGAGCAGCGCGACGCGCGGGAGCCGCCAGACGGCGCTCTCCGCCGTCGTCTCCGCCGTCGCCGGGTAGACGTCGCCCTCGAGCGCCGCGACGGCGCCGAAGATCTCGCCCGGCTGGATCGTCTCGAGCGCCAGCACGCGGCCATCGTTCGTGGTCCGCAGCATTCGCACTTCACCCGCGCGCAGCGCCCACAAGAACTCGGCGGGCTCTCCCTCACGGAAGAGCATCTTACGGGTCGGGTAGCGACGCTCCCGCACCTGGAGGCGCACCTGCTCGAGACGCTGGGGCGTGAGGGAGCGGAAGAATTCCGTCTCCTCGATTTTTACCTGCGGATCGCGGTCGTCGCCCAAGGGATCTCCCTTATGCGCCGCATCATACCCAAAGCTGGACCCGAGGCTCTAGGGTGCAGGCGATGGGGAGACGAAGCGATCGAGATAAGTTGGGGGGGGCCGACCTCCGATCGGGCCCGGGTGGGCCCGCTGCCCCCGATGCCGCTCCCGGGGCGGGCCGGCCTGACGCTCTCTTCGCCGAGACGCGCGGTGCGCTGCGGCGGGATGATCGCCGCCAGGCGCACGCCAGTGTCGAGAGCCTCATCCGCACGCTCGAGGTGCACTTTGCCCTCGAAGACCGCGTCTACTTCCCCGTGCTGTGCACGCTGAAGCCCGCCGTAGAGCCGGAGATTCGCCGTCTGCAGCGCGAGCACGCGGAGCTGCGCCAGAACCTCGCAACGATCGCGGCCCGCCTCGAAGAGCCTGCCGCCCCCTCGACTCTCGCGAGCAGCTTCGAAGACCTCGTGACCGTGTTCCTCGACCACGAGGCGCGCGAGGAGGCGATCCTCGCCGCGGTGGAATCAGGCCTCACGGGCGGCGACGCGTAGCGCGCCTCCTGGCGCCCGTAGAGGCTGCGATGGCGCCGGCCGATCAGCGGTCCAGCGCGCGGATGACCTCGGCCACGAGCTCGACCGCACCCTCGTTGCCGTCGTCGGGCTCCGACAGGCCAAGACGCACGACGACGAGCTTCGCCGACGGCACTACGACCACCTTTTGCCCGCTATGCCCGGTTGCAGCGTAGCTGTCGGTCGGGAGCGCGGGCCAGGGCCGCTGCATCGGATCTTTCGGATTGCCCGCGTTCAGCCACCAATGAGCGCCGTAGCGACCGTTGGGAGCGGCGGGCGTAGGGGTCGTGACGTAGCGCACCCAGCCCTCGGGCAGAATCCGCCTCCCGTTCCAGACGCCGTCGCGGCGGTGCAGCTCGCCGAAGCGCGCCCAGTCGCGCGCCGTCATGAAAGCGAACGACGAGCCGATGAACGAGCCCGAGGCGTCAGGCTCGAGGAAGGCGCTCGTCATGGAGACGGGATCGAAGAGTCGCTCGCGGCTGGCGCGCACCAGCGCCGCGAGGTCGTTCCCGTGCAGCTCGCGCAGGATCCGCGCCACGATGTTCGAGGTGCCGCTCGAATAGCTCCAGACCGTGTCGGGCGCGGCGATCAGCGAGCTGCGTGCAGCGAACGCCCCCGTGTCGGGCTCGGTGAAGAGCATGCGCGAGACGTCGTTGATCGCGCCGTAATGCTCGTCGAAACCGAGGCCGCTCGACATGCGAAGGAGCTGATCGAGGGTGATCGCGCGGCGCGGGTCGTTCTCGCCCGCCCATTCGGGGATTGGCGCGCGCTCCCGGAGTGCGAGACGGCCGTCGCCGACCGCGATGCCCACCAACGCCGCGGTCACGCTCTTTGCCATCGACCACGAAAGCATGGGCGTCTCGGGGCCGTAGCCCGGCGCGTAGCGTTCCGCGATGAGCTGCCCGTCGTGGGCCACGACGACCGCCGTCGTGCGCCGCACGTGGCCCGCGGCCGAGGGTTGCGGCTCCTCGAACGCGCGATCGAGGGCAGCCTCGATCGCCGCGGGCGCGCGAGCCACGGGGCCGCCGCCACCGAGCGGCCAGGGCATGGCTGGATCCAGAATTGGGCGCGCGTCGGCGATGCCGCCGGGTAGCGCAAGGCTCGCCTCGCTGTCGCCCGGCAGCAGCGTGCAGCCAAGGCCCGGGCGATGCACCGCGCGCACGCGGATGGCCAAGAGACCCACCCCCTCGGCTCCGTGCTCCAGCATCGAGACGCCGAGCAGTCGACCCAGTGGCGCAGTCTCCGCGCTGACGTACTCCCGCACGGAGCCAGCGGCGTCCTGACCGGAGTTCAGCACCAGCGAGCACGTCACCTTGGCCGCGAAGCCGGCCCCGACGTGGGCCGCGGTCTGCAGCCAGAAGGCGCCGTACAGGAGCACGGCCGCCGCTCCGACCGCGGCGAAGAGGAGAAGCTTCTTGATCATGGCCGCACAGTATGCCGGGCGCGCCAGGGCCGCGCTCTGGGCTCCGATCCGCCGCCGCCACGCATCAGTCGATGAGTCAGTCGATGAGGGCGGGGTAGATGATCGACTTGAGCTGGCCGCGGAAGTTGAAGGTCCGCGACGGGAAGATCTGGGTTAGAAAGATAACGATCAGCTCCTCCGCGGGATCGATCCAGAAGATCGTGCTCGCCGCGCCGCCCCAGGCGTACTCGCCCGCCGAACCGACCCCGCCCGCGGCCACAGGATCGAGGTTCACCGAGAAGCCGAGGCCGAAGCCCGTTCCGCGCATGGCGATCTCGCTGAACATCCCGACAGAGACCTGAGAGAGATCCTTTCCCCCCGGCAGATGATTGCGGGTCATGAGCTCGATGGTCTTGCGCCCCAGCAGGCGCACGCCCTCGAGCTCGCCGCCGCCGAGCAGCATGCGGCAGAAGCGCAGGTAGTCCGCGGCCGTCGAGACGAGGCCGCCGCCCCCTCCCAGCAGCTGCGGCGGGCGCAGATAATGACTCTTGAGCGGATCGTCCATCAGCAGGAGCTGCTTGCCCGGGCCTCGCTGGTAGCAGGCGGCGAAGCGGCCCGTCTTCTCCTCCGGCACGAAGAAGCCGGTGTCCAGCATGCCGAGGGGCTCGAAGACGTGCCGGCGCAGGTATTCGTCGAAGCGCTCGCCGGAGATCAGCTCCACCAGGTGCCCAACGACATCGGTGGAGACGGAGTAGTTCCAGGCCGTTCCCGGCGAGAACTCGAGAGGGAGCCCGGCGAGCGCCTTCACCATCTCAGCGAGGTCACCCGAGAACGGCTTACCGAGGGCGCCGACCCCCAGCTTGCGGTAAGCGCGGTCCACGTTGGTGCGCTCCATGAAGCCGTAGGTCAAACCCGAGGTATGCGTCAGCAGATCGCGAACCGTCATGGGGCGCCGGCAGGGCTCGGTGAGGAAAGCGGGGGCGTTGCCCCCGGCGAAGACTTGCAGGTTGCGCCACTCGGGGATACAGCGGTGGACAGGGTCGTCGAGCTGAAACTGGCCGTGCTCATACAGCATCATCAGGGCCACGGAAGTGATGGGCTTGGTCATCGAGTAGATGCGGAAGATCGTATCCTCGGCCATGGCCGTGCCGCGCTCGCGGTCCATCAGGCCCAGAGGCGAGAGGTGGGCGACCCGACCTCGACGGCAGACTAGGGTGAGAGCGCCGGCAATCTTGCCCGGATCGACGTAGCTCCCCTTCAAGTGGGAGTCGATGCGCGCCAGCCGTTCACTGGAGAGGCCGACCTGCTCGGGACGCGTCGTCATGAAGAGATCCCCTCTGTGGATCCGAGCTTGCATCCTATCACCGTCCGCCCCACCGGTCCGCGCCGCCTGGCTCTTGGGGCAGGAGCCTGC
>CAYGXT010000264.1:0-5000 GCA_964353695.1 uncultured Myxococcaceae bacterium | reverse complement strand
GGCTGTTGCGCTGGCCCTTGCTGTTCTGATCTGGCGGGGGATGCCGGAGCGTGACATCGCCCCGGCGCCTGCTCCGGCACCTGCCTCGGCCCCCGCGATCGCGGCACCGGCCGGCGGCAACGTCGAGTCTCTCGCGGCTGCGATCGAAGAAGAGCGCGCCGCGCGGCGCGCTCTGGCCGAAGACGTGGCTTCGCTCCGGGCCGAGGTTGCGAGGCTTTCGGGCGCAGCGGCGCCGGCCGAGCCCTTGCTGCCCCCGGGGCATCCAACCGCGACGCCCCATGGCGCCGCGCCGCCGAGCTTCGACGAGAAGGCGCTGCTCGAGGCCGGCTTCGACGAGCGAGAGGCCGCGAGACTCCGCGAGCGCGTGGAGCAGATCGATCTCGAGCACCTCTATCTCCGCGACCGCGCCGTGCGCGAGGGCTGGATGGGGACGCAACGCTTCGGCGACGAGTTCCGCGCGCTCGAGGCGAAGAGCCGCGGCCTGCGCGACGAGCTCGGCGACGATCGCTACGACTGGCTTCTCTACGCCTCGGGGCAGAGCAACCGCGTCCTGGTGCAGGGCGTGATGGAGCGTTCGCCGGCGAGCGCGGCGGGCATCCGCGCCGGCGACGCGGTTCTGGCCTACGACGGCACGCGCCTCTTCGATGCGAGCACGCTGCGCGAGGCCACGACGCAGGGCCGCGCGGGTGAGACCGTGCCGGTGGACATCTCGCGCGACGGCGAGCGGCTCCACCTCTTCGTGCCGCGTGGGCCCCTCGGCGTGCGGCTGCAGGAGTCACGCCTTCGCCCGGCCGGTCGCGATCGCGGCTGATCCTCAATCGTCAGGGATCAGGTGCATGGGATCGACTCCCGCCGGCTGGCCAGCAGCCAACATTGGCCAGCGCAGCGCCGCGTTACTGCGGGCAGCTGCGTCTGCGCTGCACGCCATGCGAAGGTGTCGCGCGCCCGGCCTGCCGGAGAACGTTTCGGGCAGTTGTGGTTCTGCGTGTCACCGGAGCGGCCCCGGGCGGCACTTACGAGGGGTAGGAGGGAGTAGTCGGCGTTGGCCGGGAGGTTGAGAGATGCGTCTTCGCAGCGTTCTCGTCTTGCTCTTCTCGATCGCGTTCCTAAGCGGGTCTGCTGCGTTCGCGGCGCCGCAGAGCTACGTCGTGAACGGGACGATTCCCGACCTCGGGAGCGCGCACGTCGTGGGCTTCACGATCAACGGCCATGCGGAAAACGCCTACGCCGTCGCCTTCGATGCGAGCCTGGGCGGCACGAAGGGCGTGAGCTTCTGCGGCGACCTGTTGCACACGATCGGGCTCGACCAGACGTATGCTGCCTCTCCCATCGACGTCGGCGGCCTCGCTGCCGGCTATGCCATGGCGGTGAAGATGGCGCAGCGCTGGTCGTTCGATCTCGGCTCGCTGGCCTTGGGCCTCGCGGATGCGGCCGCCGGCGCGCAGCTCGCGATCTGGGAGACGATCTACGGCAACCAGTTCACGGTGACGAGCGCGCTCAGCGCCGGGACGCTGGCCGCCTACAACACGGTGCTAGGCACCGACTATTCGGGCCTCAGCATGGGCAACAGCGTCCTCCTCGACGTCTCGCTGGGCACGACGCAGAAGCAGGGCCACATCTTTACGCCGAACGGCCCGTCCACGCCCGAGCCGGGGGCGGCGCTGCTCTACTCCGCCGGTCTCGTGATCGTCGCGCACGCGCTGCGCCGCGGGCTGGTGTAACGAAGACCGGCTTCAGTCTACGAGCAGATCGTCGGCCCGCAGGCATTCCGGGCCGCGCTTCGTCGTCCACGCCTCGACGACGGCCTCGAGCACGCGCGCATTCTGTTTCGCCTCGAGGCCGTGCCCCGTGGCGAGGTCGAGGATGCGGCGGTGGTAGGAGTCGGCCTCGAGTGGCCCTCCATGCCGCAGCGCGCTCCACACCTGGTTGT
Source organism: uncultured Myxococcaceae bacterium (assembly GCA_964353695.1). Taxonomy (GTDB): domain Bacteria; phylum Myxococcota_A; class UBA9160; order UBA9160; family UBA9160; genus MYXO. The sequence continues at coordinate 3,070 of CAYGXT010000264.1, read as the reverse complement.
AAACGGGGAGCCGCCGCGAGCTGGTGCCCCGCGACAGCGACTCGCCCTGGAAAGCGATCTCCTCGTCGAGCGAGCGATCGCGGCCGTCGCAGGAGTGGGCCTCGATGCCAGCGGACAGCAGCGCCGCGCGCGCCTCCTCCAGCAGCCGCACCTTCACGCGGACGAACGCCGGGCTCTCATGATCCTCGCGCAGCACCAGGGCATTGGGTGCGCTCATCAGGTTGATGGCCAGCTTTAGCCATTGATCGGCTCCAATGTGCTCGGAGACGCCGACGTCGTAGCCGGCCTCACGGAAATCCTCTGCCAGACGCTCGGTCTCCGCGCTCCGGCCCTCGGGCCAGGCGCCCAGCACCACGCGCCCCCAGCCGAGAGTCACGGCCGCGTTCTCCGCTACCCGCGTGCAGGTCTGGCGATAGACGCCACCGATCAGGCGCGGGAAGCGGACGGCCAGTCGCTCGCAGTTGCCGACATCGTTCTGCAGACTGGCGACGACGGCGCGCGGAGCGGCGGCCGCCAGATCCTCCGCAACAGCCTGCGTGTCGCTTGCGCGAACGCAGACCAGAACGGGGCCCTCGCCGATGAGTGGCCCCGCCGCAAGGATGCCGGCGACGGCCTCGACGCCCGTGCGGGCACTCCAGGCTTCGCCAGAAGCGAGGTCCTCGAGGCGCACGCCACCGCTCTGGATCGCGTGCGCGGTCTCGGGCCGACGGGTCACGAAGAGGACGCGCCGGCCTGCGCGCGCCAGACGCGTGCCGATCGCCAGCCCGACGGCCCCGGCGCCGAGAACGGTGATCACGAAGCCTCCCGGCTGCGATCGGCTACGGCTGCTCGCAGCGCTCGCACCACTCGCGAATGGCGCGCAGCGCCGTGCTCACGAGCGCGGTCGCCTGCTGGCGTACGGCGAAGCGGTCGAGGGAGCCGCCGACCACGGCGATCTCGTTCGAGATCACGACCTTCATCATCAGCCGAGTACGCCCAGCTCCCAGGAGGTCGTCCACGAGCGTGTAGGTCTCGTCGAATCGGAACAGTCCCATGGCGATGCTCGAGCGCAGGCGCTCGTTCACGGAGACTTCAATCGGATGATCGTGCAAGATGATCGGGAGGCCGTTCATCCTTGCGCGCCAGCGCACATGTTGGCCGGGCTTCGGATAGTCAGGTGGCACGTCGATCGGTGCGATCACGCTCGCATCCCAGGCCGCCACCTGCGCGGGATCGGTGAGGGCGCGCCAGACCCGCGGGCGATCCGCGCTGAGGACGGTCGACATCGCGATCGTGATCAAATCGCTCCCACCCTAAATGTCATTATGCAGCAGGATCGCTCCCGCGGCGGCAATCGCAAGCCGAGTCGGATCAGGAATCCTCCGAACCCGCTGGGTCCGTGAGCGCCGCGACTACGGCGTCCAGCGCCGCGCGAGCCTTCTCGCGCATCTCTTCGTCCGTAGCGTCCTGGATCGGATGGGGAACGTAGACCGCGCGAGCGGCCACCTCGGGCATGCCGAGGGCCTCGGCCTGCTTCTGCGCAGCGCCGGCGAACTCCGTGGAGGCGATCATCACCGTGGGAAGGCCTCGAAGCTCGTAGTAGCTGAGGTCGTGCACACTGCACGACGTGCATGAGCCTCAATCGGCGAGCGCCTGGATCACGGTCTGGCAGCGCCGCATGATCTCGTCCCTCAGATCCGGCGGTGCTGGCTTCGTGAAGGTCGGCTTGCGCAGGCGCAGTATCTCGAGGCCCGGCTCGCGCTCGCGCAGCAGCCGCTCGAGCTCGTCGAGGAAGACGTCTCCCCGCGCCTTGGCGATGTCTACGAGGCCCACGCTTCCGACGAGCCGCCGGCTGCGTGAGGCCGGGTGGCGCCGCAGGGGCAGGCTCTCGTCGGTCGGATCGAGAATCTCGCGCTCGTTCTCGCTCATCGCAGGATCTCCCTCGTCACGGCCGTCGAGCCCATCTTTCCTCCCACCCAGCCGCCCACGATGGCGGAGAACTTTCCCGCCGTGCCGCCGGCGACGGCGATCAGCACGTCCTCGTCCCGGCGGAACTTCGACACCGGGAAGCCCAGCACCTCGGGCCGCGGCATGCCGTCCGGCCCGAGGATTTCCTTGGGCAGCGCCTGGATCGGGATGCCCTCGGCGCACTCGTCATCGGGCAGGCAGGCGCCGAGCGAGCGGCGCGTCACCTCCTGGATGCGCTTGCGGACGTCGGTCTTCGACCAGCCGTCGGCCTCGAAGGTGCGCGCGTGCTCGGGACAGACCACCAGCAGCACCTCGCCGTAGCCGTGGAATTTTGGATGCGCGACCGAGTCGAGGCAGAGCCCGAAGCTCGTGGCCAGCGAGCGCCCCGTGCGCGAGAGCTGATCGAGGATGGCGCGCGGCGCTTCGCCGGCGAAGACGGTGACGGTGCTCTGTTCGCGCCGGAAGCCGCGCTCGACGTGCAGCGGTTCCCAAGGGCTCTGCTCCTCGTTCTCTCCGATGCAGCAGGTCAGCTTGCCGGGCTGACCAAGGGTGGCCATGTCGACCTCGCCCGGCCGTCCGCCGCCGATGTTGCGTACCACGAGCTGAAGCGCGCGGCCGATGCTGGCATTGGCGCGGAAGCCCTGGCCGAAGACGTTGCCGCCGCAGTTGAGGCCGATCTCCTTGCGGATTGGCCCGCTGACCACGAGCACAGGTGTTGCGAAGTACGTCGTGGCGAGGACGCCGTGCAGGTTGAAATCGTCGCTGCACGCGGCCTCGAGGGCTGCGATCACCACCGGCAGATACTCGGGCCTGCAGCCCGCCATCACGGCGTTGATTGCGATCTTTTCGACGCTGGCTGGCGCGAGGTTCGGCGGCACCAGCGCGACCACGTCCGAGGCTGCACGCGACGTCCCCTCGAGCATGCGCAGCACGCGGCGTTCAGTCGGGGGCACGACGGGCAGGCCGTCGCCCACGCCCTGCTCCGAGAGCCACTCGAAGGGATCGTCTGCATCGGGGATGCGGACGCGGCGCGCGCGGAGCGTGCTACCGCTGCGGCGGGCGGAGAGCCGCTCGCTCACCTCGGGATCGTGTACGCGCGAGCCACAGCCTGGCCTTAGTTCCG
>CAYGXT010000263.1:2246-5023 GCA_964353695.1 uncultured Myxococcaceae bacterium | reverse complement strand
CGACGTCGAGAAGTGAGGCGGCCCGCTATCGCGGCTCCTTCGTAAAGCGCAGCACTGCCTCCGAAACCAGCTCCGGTCTCTCCATCGGGATCAGGTGACCCGCGTCCACCGCCTCGACACGCGCGCGTTGCATACGCCCCGCGAGCGCCTCGTAGATCAGCCTCGGAAAGTTGCCGCGAGAAGCCCAGAGAATGAGCGTCGGCGCCGTCACGGCTGGCGCCAGCGCGAAGATGTCGAAAGCCCCGCTCGCCTCGAAGACCGTCGCCTCCACGTCGGGCTCGCACTTGAGCTCGAATTGTCCGTCCTCGCGCCGGCGCAGACCCTCTTCCACGTAAAGATCGAGAGCGCGCGGATCCCATGCCGCGAAGAAGTCGCGAGCCTCCCACGCCGCGCGCGCCTCGGCGCGTGATGCGAAAACGGCGCGCCGTCGCCTGGCGCCCTTCGCGAGGTCGCGGCCGCGGCCGCGAGCCTCCTCGGGCAGCGCGACGTTGGGAGGTGGCAGAACGACCGGGTCGGCCACGACCACCCGCTCGAAGAGGCCTGGCGCGCGCGACGCCGCCGCGATGATGGAGGTGCCGCCGAAGGAGTGGCCGAGGCCGAGGGCCACGCGCCCGCCCGGCGCCTCGTGCGCCAGCGCGGTGGCGACGCCGAGGACGTCTTCGGCGAAGCGGTCCCAGCGGTAGGCCTCCTCGCCTCGAGGGCGGGAAGAGTCGCCGTGCCCACGCGCATCCATCGCCACCACGCGAAAATGCGGCTGCAGCAGCTCGGCAACCAGGCCCCACATCGCGCCGCAGAAGCCGTTGGCATGGTGGAGGAGCGCGAGAGGGCCCTCGCCTCCCCAATCGAGGAGAGCGATCTCGACACCAGAGGCCGGCAGCCGCAGGCGTCGCCGCTGGACGTGGGAAGGCAGGCTCACGCTGGCTCTCCGTGCGGGGGAGAGGCATCTTACCGGACTGCGCGGCCGCGCAGCCATGGAGCCCCCCCTTGATCTCGCCCGACGTCGGCCCGACCTTGGTTCGCGCCCTCGAGGCGCGCGTACGGGCTCATCTCTACACATTTGAGCGTCGGTCACTTTCCCTCGAAGGCCGGCTTGCCGCGGCCGTGGCGCTGGTGCTACTGCCCGATGCAGCGGGCCGCGCCTGCTTCGTGATCACCCGTCGTGCGCCGAAGTTGCGAGCCCATGGAGGGCAGTGGGCGCTGCCGGGCGGGCGTCTCGATGCCGGCGAGACTCCCGAGCAGGCGGCGCTGCGCGAGCTGGAAGAGGAGCTCGGGCTCTCGCTTCCGTCCACGAGCGTCCTCGGCTGCCTCGACGATTATCCGACGCGCTCGGGCTACGTGATCACACCGGTCGTGGTCGCCTGCCCCGAGACGGTGACGCTGGTGCCCAGCCCACGCGAGGTGGCCTCGGCGCACCACGTGCCCCTGGCCGAGCTCGACGGAAAGAACGTGCCGCGCATCCGCTACATCCCGGAGAGCGAGCGGCCCGTGATCTCGATCCCCATGCTCGGCACGCACATCCATGCACCGACCGCCGCCGTGCTGTATCAGCTCCGCGAGGTCGCGCTCTACGGCCGCGCGACGCGCGTGGCACACTTCGAACAGCCCGTCTTCGCCTGGCGCTGAGACGGACCCTGAGGAGGACTTGATGGACGAAACGACACTGGCTCGCCTCGATCGCGAGTCGTACCTGAGCCTTGCGACGAAGCAGCGGAGCGGCCGCCGGGTGGAGACCCCCGTCTGGTTCGCCGCCCACCGCGGGCGCCTCTACGTCTTCACCGAGGCGAAGGCCGGCAAAGTGAAGCGGCTGCGGAACTTCCCCGAGATTCGCGTCGCGCCGTGCAACATGCGCGGGAAGGTCCACGGCGCCTGGGTCGAGGGAAAGGGCCGCGTCGTCGCCGATCCGGCGAAAGTCGAGGCGGCCTATGCGGCGCTGCACCGAAAATATGGCTGGCAGATGTGGCTGACGGATTTCTTCTCGCGATTGACCGGGCGCATCGCCGGCCGCGCGATCCTCGAGCTCGAAGTCTAGTCTGCGCATCGCGAGCTGCGTCGGCAGCGCCCTTCTTCTTCTGCTGCTCGCCGTCTCATCGCGGGCCGAAGAGCTCGCGATCGTCTCGTACAACGTGCACGGGCTCCCGGCCTGGATCGCGCGCGACGATCCCGAGGCGCGCATGCCGGCCATCGGACACCTGCTCGCGCCCTACGACGTGGCGCTGGTACAGGAGGATTGGAGTCACCACGAGCTTCTCTCCGCGGCTACAGGACACGCCACGCAGCTCGGAGGCAACGGCCCCCGCGCCCAGCTATTGGCCGGATTCTCCTTCTTCTGCGGCAGCTGCGGTTCCGGGCTCAGCGTCTTCGCCGCGCTCCCGCGTGAGCGTGTGCTCGACGTCGCAGCCGTCCCCTACGACCTTTGCGCCGACTGGCTCTTCGGCGCCAACGACTGCTGGGCGACCAAGGGCTTCCTCTTTGCGCGCGTTCGGCTCGCTTCAGGCGCCGAGGTCGATCTCTACGACACGCATCTCGAGGCGGGCGACGGAGAGGACGATCTCGCCGTACGTGAGCTGCAGCTCCAGAAGCTGCGCGGCTTCGTGACGGATCGCAGCGCGGGGCGCCCGTTGATCCTGGGCGGTGATCTCAACCTGCCCTACGACGACGCGCGCCAGCAGGCGATCGTGAAGAGCTTTGCCAGCGCGCTCGGCCTGCGCGATGCCGGCGCGCGGCCCGACGACACGTCGCGCTGGGAGAAGCGACTCGACTGGATCCTCTACCGGGAT
>CAYGXT010000263.1:0-2146 GCA_964353695.1 uncultured Myxococcaceae bacterium | reverse complement strand
GCGCCTCCTCGGGGTGTCGCTCGACGACGTTGTAGGATTCGTCCACATCCGTGGCGACGTCGTAGAGCAGCGGGAAGCTGGTGAGGAGCGCTGCGGTGCGCCCGGTCTTCGGGTCGGTGTAGTGGTAGTCGGCCGCGATGCGGCCGGTCACAGTGTTCGGTTTGTCGAGGGGCGTGGGCCAGACGTACTCGTTCACGAAGCGGTAGAACTTCCAGCGTCCGGCGCGCACGCCGTCGATGACGTTGGCGTTGAAAAAGAAGAGGCCCTCGTGCGGGCTCTCGGTCTGCGCGCCGGAGAGCAGGGGCCAGAGGTCGCGGCCATCGATCACGCGATCACTCGGCGGCGCGAGCCCGGCGAGCGACAGCAGCGTCGGGAACAGGTCGAAGTTCATCGCCGGGGCGTCCAGCGTCTGGCCCGCCGGCAGCGTTCCCGGCCACGCCATCAGCGTCGGCACGCGCTGGCCACCCTCGAAGGGCTGGCCTTTGCGCCCGCGCAGGCCGCCGGCGCTGCCCTGATGCCACGGCCCGTTGTCGCTGGTGAAGACAACGAGGGTGTTCTCGCGGAGCCCGCGTGTCGCGAGCGCGCCCAGCAGCTCGCCGACGCTCGCGTCGAGCTCCTCGACAGAGTCGCCGTACGGCCCGGCGGCCGAGCGGCCCGCGAAGCCCGGCGCGGGCAGCAGCGGCGTGTGTACGTTCTTGTGCGCGACGTAGAGGAAGAACGGCCCGTCGCGGTGGCGGTCGATGAAGCCGATCGCCTCGCGCATGAGCTCGGCGGTCACGTTCTCCTGCGCGAGGCCGAGATTTGGATCGATCCGCTGTTCGTCGCGCCAGTACGAGTAGGGGAACTCGTCGTTCGAGTGGGGGAAGCCGGCGAAGAAGTCGAAGCCGTGGCGCCGCGGATGGTGACGCGGGTCCTGGTCGAAGTCGCCGAGATGCCATTTGCCGACCATGCCGGTGGCGTAGCCTGCCAGCTTCAGCGCCTCGGGGAGCGTGATCTCGGAGGCGGGAAGACCCGTTACGGCCGACTCTCCGGTCTGCGCGAGATCGGTGGCGCCGATCCGGGCCGCGACCCGGCCGGAGAGCCGCGTGAGTCGGTGCTCCAGCGTGTCGCCCCCTGGCTGGATCGGAAAGTTCACTCCGGTGCGCAGCGGATAGCGCCCGGTGAGGAGCCCCGCGCGAGACGGCGAGCAGTACACACCGCTGGCGTAGAACTGCGTGAAGCGCACGCCCTCGTGCGCCAACTGATCCAGGTTTGGCGTGCGGATGCCGCGGGCGCCGAACGCCCCCACGTCCCCGTAGCCGAGGTCGTCGGCGAGGATGACGACGATGTTGGGGCGCGGTGCGAAACCGCCGGGCGCCGGCTTCACCACGGCCTCCACCGGCTGCGCATCTCGCGCCGGGTCGACGTACACCGAGGTGTCGAGCGCCGCCTCGCCGACCGGCGGCGTCCCACCCCCGCAGAAAGACACGGCGGTGACGGCGGCCGCGAGCGCAACCCCTGCAAGCAACAGCTTCTTCACGGCGCGCACCTCCCGGGCCAGAGCCTACGCGAGCGACGAAGCCAAGACAGTGCCGCTGGCTCAGATCATCATGAGCAGGTCGAGATCCCTCCGTCCACCGGGATCACCGCGCCCGTCACATAGGAGCCCGCGCGCGATGCCAGATAGATCGTGATCCCGGCCATGTCGCCCGGCTCGCCAATGCGGCCGAGCGGGCAGGTGCCGATGATGGCATCGCGGAAGCGCTCCAATGTTGCCGCCATCATCTTGCTCTCGAAGGGTCCCGGCGCGACGGCGTTCACGGTGATGTGCCGCGGCGCGAGCTGGCGCGCCAGCACGCGCGTCATGTGATGCAGTGCGGCCTTGCTCGCCGAGTAGGCGTAGGTCTCGAGAATCGGCGGCTTGATGCCGTCGATGGAGCCGATGTTGATGACGCGGGCCGGGTCCGCGGCGCTGGCCGCCTCCTCGAGCAGCGGGAGACACTTGCGCGTCAGGAAGAATGGCGACTTGAGGTTGGTCGCCAGCACCTTGTCCCAGGCCGCATCGGGATACTCGGCCAGGGGCGCCCCCCAGTTGGCGCCCGCGTTGTTCACGAGCACGTGGAGCGCGGGCTCGCGCTCGGCAAGGGCCGCCGCGAGCGCGTTCACG
>CAYGXT010000262.1:0-5043 GCA_964353695.1 uncultured Myxococcaceae bacterium | reverse complement strand
CATCCGCTCGCCGCGGCGGCGTGACCGTGCAAAATACGTCACCGCACTTGCGGTCTAGAGCACTTAGACCAGATACTTCATGTACTCGTCGAGCTTCGGCAGGACCTCGCCCCGCGGCGCGGACGGAAGCCGCAATGCGACTTCCGTGACGCCGAGCGAGGCGTAGTAGTCGAGCTTCTCGGGCGTCGGCTCAACGCCCATCGGCACGATCTGCAGCAGAGTCGGATCGCGGCCACGCTCCTGCATCAGGGCGCGAAGCTTCGGAAGCCATTCGCGCAGCCCTTTGCCCCCGATGGGCATCCAGCCATCGGCCCACTCGGCAACGTCCGCGAAAAGTTTCGGGCCGGGCGAGCCGCCGACGAGCACCGGCGGCCGCGGCCTTTGCAAGGGCTTCGGCCACTGCCAGCTCGGCGCAATCCGCACCAGCTCTCCGTCGAAGCAGGCGACGTCGCTCGCCCAGAGCGCCTCGATCGCCAGCATCTTCTCCCGGACGAGCCTGCGGCGCGTCGCAAACTCGACGCCGTGGCTCTCCATCTCGTCGACATTCCAACCGTATCCGACGCCGAGAACGACGCGGCCGTTCGAGAGCAAATCGAGGGTCGCGATCTCCTTCGCAAACACGATCGGGTCGCGCTGCGCGACGAGGGCGATGCCGGTGCCGAGCCGGATGCGCGAGGTGATGGCGGCAGCCGCCGCCAGCGCGACGATCGGATCGAGGGTGCGGCGGTACTCGTCGGCGAGCTCGGCCTCGCCGGTGGGGGGAGGCGTGCGGCGGCTCGTGGGGATATGCGTGTGCTCGGGGAGGTAGAGCGACGCGAAGCCGCGAGCCTCGGCTTCGCGGGCGAGCTCGACCGGACTCATGGCGCGGTCGGTCGCGAAGATCGTGAGGCCGATCTTCAAGGCGCGAGGGTCCACGAGGGCAGGATCGTCCCCGCCTGATCGTGGAAACGAAGCGAGACGCGTGCCCCCATCGCGATCCCCTCGGCCTCGCCGTCGGTCTGAAGCAGTTTTCCCTCTTCGTCCACGAGGTAGCCGAGCAGGCGCACTCCTTCGTCGAGCTGCACCAGCAGCACCACGAACGGGACCTTTCCGGAGTACGCCGGAAGAGTCGGGGGACGGATCACGGTCCAGGATGCGACGAGCCCGTCGCCCGAGACTCGCGTCCACACGGGGTCGGGCGTCTGGCAACCCGAGCAAATCGGGCGTGGCTGCCAGAGCCATTTATTGCAGCTCCCGCAGCGCTGGATCAGCAGCTCCGAGCGGCCGCAGGCGTCCCAGAACGGCTGCGTGTCGGCATCCGCAATCGGGATCGGAAACGACGGGGCGGAGTCGAGGACGGCCTCTTTCACCACGGCTCCTTCGAGAAGACCATCGCTCCGGTCGGCACGACGTTTCCGCTGGTAACGAGGCTATGCCGCACGTTCGGCACCTGGCTCGTGGAGCTGCCTCGTACCTGACGGACCGCTTCGACGAGCAGGTTGAATCCGTGGGTGTACGCCTCGGAGAGTCCGCCGCCGCTCGTGTTGTAGGGTGGAGCCTCGCCGCTCGCGAGATAGTCGGCCGCCTCGCCGTCGCCGCAGAATCCATACTCCTGGAAGGCGATCGGAATCTGGAAGGTGAAGGCGTCATAGAACTGAACGACGTCGATGTCGCGGGGCGTAAGGCCCGTGTTGCGCCAGAGTTCCGGTGAGACCCACCGGTTCGGCGTCGATCCGAACTCGTCGCCGTAGAAGAAGGTCATCGCTGTCATGTCGGGCCCCGAGCCCATCCCGTAGCCCTGCACGTAGGCGGGGATCGTGGCGAGGTCACGGGCGCGCTCGGCCGTCGTGAGGACCATCGCGAGCGCCGCATCGGTCTCGAGGCAGCAATCGTAGAGGCGTAGCGGGTCGGCGATCATGCGCGCCGAGAGATAATCGTCCATCGAGAGGGGGCGTTGCATCATCGCCATCGGGTTGCGCCGCGCGTGCTCGCGAATCGCGATCGCAACCGAGCCGGTCAGCTCGGGCTTCCAGCCATATTTGTGGATCCAGTAGCGGGCGTGGAATGCCATGCCGTCCACGGGCCGCACGACGTGATAGGGCCGCTCGAACTGGTCCTGGCCGGTGGCGTGGTACTGGCTCACCCATGGCCTCCCGCCGGACGAGCGGTTCCTTGCCCGCCAGCAGACGACGACGTCCGCCAGTCCGCTCTCGATGGCGAGCGAAGCGAGCGAGAGCGTCGGGCAGCCGGCACCGCCTCCGTAATCGACCTCGCCGAAGGCCCGGAGATTTCGCACGCCCAGGATGCGAGCCATCTCCATCTCGGTCGTGCCTTCCCACACGTACCGGAACATGCCGTCGACGTCCGCCACCGTGAGACCGGCGTCCCGGAGCGCGGCGAGAATCGCGCGTGCCCCGGCGTTTCGCTCCGTCATCCCCATGTTCTTCGAGAAGGGCAGCGCGTGGATGCCCACGACCGTCGCCTGCCTTTGCCTCGAACCCCTGGCCGGACGCGTCATGGCCCCCTCCACTGCCGATTTACTATACGCGACGTATCGTATATATTCAAACCGCCGGATCGGGCTGCGAGCAGCGCCGCCGCCCGAAGCCGTCCGAAGCAGGCTGAGAAGAAGCCGGGGAGGACGCAGATGGACTTCGAGTTCTCCGACGCCGAGAAGGCCTTCGTCGAGGAGGTGGAGAAGTTTCTCGACGAGAACGCGGATCCCGAGGTCATGGACCCGACGCGGGAGAACATGGCGCAGCTCGTCGACACACCCGCGCGCCGCGCGCTGATGAAGAAGATCTCCGAGCGCGGCTGGCTCGGGATGACCTGGCCGAAGGAGCACGGTGGAACCGAGCGTTCCGGCGTCTACGAGTACCTGCTGAATGAATGTCTTGCGCGCCGCGGAGCCCCGCAGATCGGCAAGGGCGTCGGGATCATCGGCAAGACGATCATCCGGCACGGCAGCGAGCGCTTGAAGAGCGAGTTCCTGCCCAAGATCCTGCGCAACGAGGTGGAGTTCGCGATCGGCTACAGCGAGCCGCAGGCCGGTTCCGACGCCGCCAACATCCAGCTCCGAGCGACGCGCGACGGCGACGGCTGGCGCCTCAATGGCCAGAAGATCTTCACGACGTCGGCACACTTCGCCGACTGGTACTGGCTCACCGCACGAACCGAGCTGAGCGGGCGAAAGCACGACGGCATCACGCTCTTCCTGATTCCGATGAACCAAGCTGGACTCACCATCCAGAATATGCCGACGATCGGGGACGAGCTCACGAACCAGGTCTTCTTCGACGACGTCTTCGCGAGCGACGATTGCGTCGTCGGGCAGCTGAACCGCGGCTTCCAATACGTCTCGGAGGCCCTCGACCTCGAGCGCTTCACGATGTTCACCTTCTCCCCGATCCAGCAGCGCGTCGAAGAGCTCGTCGATCATGTCCGTGCAGAAAAGTGCGACGGCCAGCCGCTGCGCGAGGATCCTCACGTCCGGAAGACGATCGCGCAGCTGGTCACGCAGACCGAGGTGGCCCGCGTGCTCGGGCTGCGGTTCGTCTCGAAGGCCATCGAGGGCGGGAAACCCCCGACGATCGAGGCTTCCGAGTACAAGCTCTACGCGACGGGGCTCTCGCAGCGGCTGGCGAATGCGACGCTCGACGTCGCCGGCCCCGGCGGGCAGCTGCGCGTACACACATCGGATGCCCCGCTGCGCGGTCGTCCCGAGCGCACCTATCGCTACACGGTGATCGACACCATCGGCGGCGGAACCTCCGAGATCCAGAAGAACATCATCGCGCGCCGCAAGCTCGGCCTGCCGAAGAGTTTCTAGGTCGAGAGCCCATGGGATCCCCCGCAGCCCTCGATGCCGTAACGGTGCTCGACTTTTCGACCGTCGGTCCGGCGGCCCGCTGCACGCGGATCCTCGCCGACTACGGCGCGACCGTGATCAAGGTCGGTGCGCCAGCGCGAGCGGGCTCGGTCCAAATTGACGCTCCGTTCCATGCCTATGGCGGCGGTCGGGGCATGAAACGCGTACGCATCGACTTGAAGGCGGCTTCAGGCCGCGCGGCGCTGCTGCGGCTCGGGGCCGGGGCGGACGTTGCGATCGAGAGCTTCCGGCCCGGCGTCGCCGCGCGGCTCGGCGTCGGATTCGAAGACTTTCGGCAGGTGAACGAGCGGATCGTCTACTGCTCGACGAGTGGCTACGGACAGGCTGGAGAGCGAGCGCGATGGGCGGGGCATGACCTCGACTACCTCGCGGTGGGCGGCTTCCTGCATCGGAGTGGCCGTCGCGCCGACGGTGGCCCGGCGCTGCCCGGAGCGACGATCGCCGACGCAGCCGCCGGCGGCATGCAGGCCGCGATCGCGATCCTCGCGGCGCTGCTCCAACGCAGCGCGACGGGGCAGGGGGCCCACCTCGATGTGTCGGTCGCGGACGGCGTAGTTTCTCTGCTCGCCCTCAGCATCGATCAGCACCTCGCAACCGGAGAGGAGACGGGGCCGGGCAGTGATCTCTTGAGCGGCCGCTACGCCTGCTACGACGTGTATCCGACGGGGGACGATAAGTGGCTCGCGGTCGCTGCGATCGAGCCGGCCTTTTGGGCGAACCTGTGCAAGGCCCTCGGCCTCGAGCGCTGGATCGAGAGGCAGCTCGACGACGCCGTGCAGGAGCCGATCCGGGCGGACTTGCGCGCGGCCTTCGCTGCACGTGGACGCGACGAATGGGTTGCGCGGCTCGCGCCGGCCGACACCTGCGTAGCGCCGGTGCAATCGATTGCGGAGGTCGCCAGCGACCCGCACTTCGCGCAGCGCGGCGCATTCGGATGGGCCGAGCATCCCGAGCGCGGACGTTACCGGCAGGTGGCGGCTCTGCTCGCCGGAGCGCTGCGCGAGACGGGGCCGGTGGCGCTGCGAGACGCTTCCATCACCGACACGTTCGAGCTGCTGCGGGCCGCAGGCCTCGCCGCGGACGAGATCGAGAGGCTGCAGAGCGAAGGAGTGATCGCATGAGCTCGGGACTTCCGCCGGAGGTTCAGTCGTGGATTGGCCAGCCTCGTTATGAGG
>CAYGXT010000261.1:0-5067 GCA_964353695.1 uncultured Myxococcaceae bacterium | reverse complement strand
GACAGCGACGACGAGAAGATGACCGAGATCCGCGCCCGGGTGGACGCCATCGTCGAGGATCCCGAGACGGCCGAGGCGCTGAAGCCGTGGTACCGCCAGCTCTGTAAGCGGCCGTGCTTCCACGACGAATACCTCCAGGCCTACAACGAGCCGGGAGCCCACCTCATCGACACCGATGGCAAGGGCGTCGAGCGGATCGACGAGACCGGCGTCTGGGTCGGCGGGGTTCACTACGAGGTCGACTGCCTGATCTTCGCGTCGGGCTTCGAGGTCGGCACCGGCTACAGCCGGAGGGCCGGCTTCGAGACCGTGGGACGCGGGGGCCTCACCCTGTCGGAGCACTGGGCCGACGGCATGCAGACCCTGCACGGCATGCACGTCCACGGCTTCCCCAATCTATTCATCGTGGGCCTGAGCCAGGCGGCGAACCTGATCTCGAACATCACCCACAACCTCACCGACGCCGGCGCGACGATCGCGTCGGTGATCAGCCATGCGCAGGAGGTCGGTGCCAACGAGGTGGAGGTGACCGAGGACGCCGAGCAGGGCTGGGTGCGCGGCCTCGAGGGCGCCGGCCAGTCGTTCCTCGGCAACCCCGACTGCACGCCCGGCTACTACAACAACGAAGGCAAGCCCGTGGGACGGCGCGAGCGACTCAACGCGAGCGGCTATCCCCAGGGCCCCGTCGCATACTTCCAGTACATCGACCGGTGGAGAACATCAGGCGACTTCGCGGGTCTCGAGTTTCGGGCCCCAGCGAGGTGACGATCGAGGCGCTCGGCGCGCGGTTCGCCTACGGGTTCGGCTCCATCTCGGAGGGCGTCAACTCGGAACGGTCGGCGACGACAAGCTCTTCCTGCTCGGCCTCGCGGTCTCCGAGCTGGCCGGGCCTCTCGAAGCAGAGCCTCTGCCCGGTGGTGCCGCCGAGGATCTTGCAGCGCGCCGAGATCACTCGTGCTGACGGTGAATGGTCGTTCGGAGCTGGTGGTGCTCGGGTCTGAGAGACATCAGGAGATCGCGGAGACCGCTTCTTTGCCCGACACGTACCCGTCGAGAGCGAGCAGGAGCACGCTCGTCACCAAGAGCGCTCGCTTCACCACCTTCTCCAGCCTCCTTCCGGCGTCCGCGCCACGAGCGTCCACGCGCCGCCCACGCGGCCGACCCGGCGGAAGCCCAGCCGCTCGTAGAGCCGCAGCGCCGGGTTGTCGAGCTCGACACTGAGGCTGATCTCCTCCACGCCTTGCGCGCCGGCGTGCGCGAGGAGGGCCAGCAGCAGCGTCTCGCCGACACCTCGGCGCCTGGCCTCCGCCCGGACACCGATGGCGAGCTCCGGCACGGCCGGTCCCACGTATCCATAGGAGTGATCGTCCTCCGACCAGAACCGGTACCACGCCGCGCCGAGGCGCTCGCGTCCGGATGACTCGGCGATCATGGCTGTGTCGCCGGGACGCCCCCAGCCGGCGAGCAGCTTCGCGAGATCCGGACGCGCGAGCCCTTCGCTGAGCGGCGGGCGCTCCGCGCTGGGCCGCCAGAAGGCGGCCTCGAAGAGCATTTCGCGGAGGAACGGAAGATCGGCGCTGCTGCCGATCCGCCGCTTCAGATCGCCTTCTTCCACCATCCCACGTCCCAGTACTTCCCGAGCTTGCGCCCCTGCTCCGTGAAGCGGGCGACCTTCACGAAGCCGAAGCGTTCGTGAAGCGCGACGCTCGCCGTGTTGGGTAGCGTGATTCCGGCGAGGGCACGATGCACGTCCTCCCCGCGGAGCGCCGCGAACAGGGCCTCGTAGAGAGAAGATCCAATCCTGCGGCGGTGGAGGTCCGGCTGCACGTAGAGCGTCGTCTCGACGCTGGTCTCGTATGCTGGCTTGCTCCGGAATCGCATGCTTCCCGCGTAGCCGAGCAGTCTGCCATCCCGTGCTCCTCGAAGTGCCGGGCGATGCGTGCGGCCAGCGCGTCGCTCTACTCCCGCGCGAGACGCGCGGGCAGATGCTCCATCACTTCCGCGTCCGCGTTCAGGGCGGCGAAGGGCCCAAGGTCCGCTTCGCTCCACGGGCGCAGGATCAGGCGCCGCGTCTCGAGCACGGGGCCGCTCGTCTCGTGCATGCTTATACCCACCGCGTACGCTCGGGCGGAGAGGGAGATCGCGAAGCCGACACATCGTACCAGGTGGATCGCTCCCTGGAGCCTGTTGGTCTTGCCGGAGAAAGGACGATCAGAAGCAGGGACTATGGCTGGGCCCGCGTTATGCACGCATTTACGTGCCGCCCGGTGAGTTCGTCCTCGGTACGGACTCCGACAACAGCACCTATGGCGCCGTAGGCGCTGCCGGCGACGAGCTCGGATTCGCGGTTCTCACGGCCCTGCGCGAGCACGCCTCGGAAAGGCCGGTAGGCGCGGCCGAGGTTGCGCGCGATACTGCACCCTGCGCGGCTGGGTACGCGCGGTAGAGCGACATGCTATGCCTCCTGGCACTCCTCGTATTCGCGATACTGGCCCTCTTCTCCGCCCGGTATCGGCCGCTGGCCCGCGAAGCGGTGGCATGTGTCTTCCGCAGGGTCACGCTCCGAAAGTGCACGACCGCCCTCGATCAGCGCGTGAAGGCCATGGTGACGGGCCGCTTGATGCTGTCGCATCCGGCGGCGGCGCGCTTCGTCCACCGTCACCTGGAGGCGATGGCCTGGGGCTTCGTGTTCGTTGGAATCGTCGCCACGGGCTATCTCGGGTACGGCTTCTACAACTTCCATCGCTACGGAAACTGCAATGGACCCACCGGCAAGGGCTTCTGCATCTTCGATCCGACGGGCACGCATGGCCGCTACAGCGGCATCGTCACGAGCCATCGCGGGGAGAAGCTCGCGCCCGGCGAAGGAGAAGACCCTGCGCTCGGGCCCGAGAATGCGCGGGTGACGATCATCGAGTTCGGCTCTTACAGCTGCCCCTACACGCGCGCCACCGAGCCCACGACTCGCGAGCTCGTACGGCGGTACGGGAGCGAGATCCGGTTCGTCTTCCGGCACTTTCCGCTCGACGCTCTGCCCGCACCGCGCGAAGGAGCGGACGCGACCTGCGAAGAACCTTCACTCGAGGGCGCCCCGGCCAAGCATGCGGGCGCAACGAGCGCCGCGATCGCGGCCGGCTGCGCGGCAGCGCAGGGGCGATTCTGGGAATATCATGCGCTCGTCTCGGTCCGCCCCGACGCCATCGCGAGCTGCGCGGGCCTCACGGGATTGGCGATCCAGGTCGGGCTCGACGAGGCGTCCTTCACCCGCTGTCTCGAGGATCCTGCGATGCGTAGCCAGGTCCAGCGCGACTTCGAGGACGGCGTGAGGGCCGGGATCTTCGGGACTCCGACCTTCTTCATCAACGGCTCCGTCCTCGTCGCTCCTTCCGCCGAGGCGCTCTTCGCGGCGGTCGACGAGGCTCTCGGGGGGCCGCGGCCGTGAACTTTGATCCGCAAAGCGTTCGCCCCGACTTCCCGCCGCTCCGGGACGGACGGCTCCTCTACTTCGACAGCGCCTGCATGGCGCTGCGGCCGCAGGCGGTGATCGACGCCGTGACCACCTACTACACCGAGTATCCCGCGTGCGGAGAGCGGAGCCTGCATCGACTGGGGCAGCGCGTGGACGCAGAGGTGTCGCTCGCACGAGAGGCGGCTCGCCGGCTGTTGGGAGCGAAACGGGTCGAAGAGATCGTCTTCACCCAGAATACCACCCACGCGATCAACCTCGTGGCACTCTCTTTTACCTTCGCCGAGGGCGACGTCATCGTCACCTCCGACCAGGAGCACAACAGCAACCTGCTCCCCTGGCAACAGCTTTCGCGTGTGGGCGTGCAGCATCAGACCGTGCCATTCGGCAACCTCGAAGCGCTCCGCGCAGCGCTCACGGAGCGCGTAAAGCTCGTCTCCATGGTGATGACCTCGAACCTCGACGGCGCTTCGATCGACGCGAAGAAAACGGTACAAGTGGCGCACGAGGCCGGGATCCCCGTCCTGCTGGACGCCGCCCAGGCCGCGCCTCATCAGGAGATCGACGTTCGCTCCCTCGACGTGGACTTCCTCGCCTGCTCCGGCCACAAGATGATGGGACCGAGTGGAACGGGGATCCTCTACGGCAAGCGGCAATGGCTCGAACGACTGCGGCCCACGCTCGTGGGCGGCGGCACCGTCACCGATTCCACCTTGCAGGCTGCCACCTATGCCGACGTGCCGGAGCGCTTCGAGGCAGGCCTGCAGAACTATGCGGGGATCATCGGGCTCCGAGCGGCGATCGAGTACCTCGAGCGGATCGGGCTCGCGGAGATCCAGGCCCACGAGCATCGGCTCACACGACAGCTCCATGAGGGGCTCGCGCGGTACGACGACATCCGGATCTTCGGGCCACCGCCCGAGGGGCGCACTGGGATCACGAGCTTCGCGTTCGAAGGGATCGACGTGCACGACGTGTGCATGCTGCTGGATCGGAGCGCCGGGATCGCGGTGCGCTCGGGGAGGCATTGCGTGCACAGCTGGTTCAACGCGCACCATGTCGAGGGAACGGTGCGAGCGTCGCTCTACCTCTACAACACGGAACAGGAAGTGGCAGCGTTTCTGCAGGCCCTCGCGAAGGTGCACGATGTCCTGGCATGAGCCGACACCCGATTCGACCTGTGGTTCCCCGTCGTGGCGTCCAGCGAGGCCGGTGCACGCGCAACCGCGAGCCCCCTCAAGCCGCGCTGAGACGCACGGGCAGCGTGGCCGGCACGCGGAACAGGGAGCGGCCCCAGCTGCGTTTCTCCGTCAGCGGCTCGATGACACGGGTACGTGACACGAGTGCGCCGATGGCCTCCTGGGCCTCCATGCGCGCGAGATGCGCGCCCAAACACAGATGTACGCCGCCCCCGAAGGCAAGGTGCTCGTTGGGCGTGCGTGCGATGTCGAAGCGGTCGGGCTCGGGGAACTTCGCGGGGTCGCGGTTCGCGGCCTCGAGCAGCACCAGCACGCGACTGTCCCGCGGGATCACGATGCCGCCGAAGGCCGCGTCCTCGTGCAGGATGCGTAGCGTGGCGCCGATCGGTCCATCGAAACGCA
>CAYGXT010000260.1:0-5095 GCA_964353695.1 uncultured Myxococcaceae bacterium | reverse complement strand
CGCCACGTGATCGAGCTCGCAGGCGGGATCGGGATGATCGAGATTGAGCGTCGGCGGCAGCCAACCCGTCTCGAGCGCAAGCACCGAAAAGATCGCCTCCACCGCTCCGGCAGCCCCCAGCATATGCCCGGTAGCAGACTTCGTGCTGGAGACGGGAAGCCGCTGCGCGCAGGCGCCGAAGACGCTGCGAATGGCGCGCGCCTCGACCTCGTCGCCGGCCGGCGTGCTCGTGGCATGGGCGTTCACATAGCCGACGTCGGCGGGCGCCAGCCCGGCGTCGGCCAGCGCGAGCTGCATGCAGCGGCGCGCACCGCCGCCGTCCGCGAGCGGCAGCGCCAGGTGTGCGGCGTCGGCCGTCGCGGCGTAGCCGCAGACCTCGGCGCGGATGCGCGCGCCGCGGGCCCGGGCATGCTCGAGGGCCTCGAGGACGACGACACCAGCGCCCTCGGCCATCACGAAGCCGTCGCGATCCAGGTCGAAGGGACGGCTCGCGCGGGCAGGCTCGCCGTTGCGCACCGAGAGAGCGCGCATCGCGGCGAAGCCTGCGACTGCAAGAGGGACTATCGGCGCCTCGCTGCCACCGGCGAGCACGATATCTGCGTCGCCGCGCTCGATCATGCGCAGAGACTCGCCGATGGCATGGGCGCCCGTCGCGCAGGCGCTCACGTGGCAGAGGTTCGGGCCGCGCAGCCCGTGGCGGATCGAAACGTAACCGCTCGCCATATTCGAGATCGTCATGGGGATCAGGAACGGGGACACGCGCCGCGGCCCACCGGAGAGCAGCTTCGTATGGTTCTCCAATAGCGTGCCGAGGCCGCCGATGCCGGAGCCGATGGCCACGCCCACGCGCTCGGAGGCAATGCCCGCCGGCAGCGGATCGAGACCGGCATCCTCGAGCGCCTGCCGCGCTGCGGCCAGCGCGAGCAGCAGAAAGCGATCGAGCCGCCGGACCTCCTTCGGAGAGAGGTCCCCCACGTCCACGGGCTCCTTGACCGTGCCTGCGAAGCGCACCGGGAAGTCCGTGGTATCGAAGCCCTCGATCGCACCCACGCCCGACACGCCCGCAAGCAGCGCGGACCACGCCGTCTCTACGCTGCTTCCCACGGGCGTCACGCAGCCGAGCCCGGTCACGACGACGCGCCGGCTCGCGGACGGCTCGCGCCTCATCGGATCACGCCTCGTGCTTTTCCTTCAGGTACGCGATGGCGTCGCCGATCGTCTGGCTCTTCTCGGCGTCCTCGTCGGAGATCTCGATGTCGAACTCTTCTTCCATCGCCATCACGAGCTCGACGATGTCCAGGGAGTCGGCGCCGAGGTCGTCCACGAACGAGGCCTCCGGGCTCACCTCCTCCAGCGAGATGTTCAGATGACTCACGATGATGTTGGTGACCCGCTCCTCGAGATTCATGCGCCTCTACCTCCCTCGGATTGATTGCCGGAACGGCGGGGGCTGCGGCTCTTCCTCGCCTCCCCCTCGAGTCTCGGCCGGATCCTACCCGGCCGCTCCCGCAAGCGCCGCCACCACCCCGCCGAGATCGGCGGCGCCCTCGAGCGTCGTGCGGCGCAGCTCCGGTGCGATGCGAGCAACCAGCCCGGTGAGCACCCGGCCAGGGCCGATCTCCAGGACCTGCGTCACGCCCATGCCCAGCAGCGCCTGCACCATTTCAGTGAAGCGAACGGGAGAGGTGACCTGCGCCGAGAGCAGATCCCGGGCGTGGGCGCCGTCGGTATTCGGCGCCGCCTCGACATTCGTGACGACCGGCGGCTTGGGATCGGCGAAGCGGACACGAGACAGCTCTACGCGAAGCCGATCGGCCGCCGGCTCCATCAGCGGGCAGTGGAAGGGCGCCGAAACCGGGAGCGCGAGCGTGCGTCGCGCGCCGAGCTGCCGTGCGCGGCTGCAGGCGAGCTCCACGGCCACCACATCGCCGGCAATCACCGTCTGGCCTGGTCCGTTGAAGTTGGCCGGTGCGACGACCTTCCCGGAACTCTTGCGCGCATCGTCGCAGGCGCGCTCGACCACCTCCGGGCCGCAGCCGAGAACCGCCGCCATGGCTCCACGCCCCTGCGGCACGGCCTCCTGCATGAAGCGGCCACGCGCATGCACGAGCCGGACCGCATCCTCGAAGCGGAGCGCACCGCTCGCCACCAGCGCCGTGTACTCGCCGAGACTGTGCCCTGCGACGGCGACCACCTCGACCGGGATGCGCTCCTCGAGCGCACGCAGCAGCGCCACGCTCGTGGTGAGAATCGCCGGCTGCTGCAGCTCGGTGCGCAGCAGCTCGTCCTCCGGGCCCTCGAAGCAAAGCTGCGACAACGGGAAGCCGAGCGCGCGGTCCGCCTCCTCGAACACGGCGCGCGCCGCCGCCGACGTCTCGAAGGCGTCGCGGCCCATGCCGACCTCCTGGGATCCCTGGCCGGGGAAGAGCAGCGCAAGCACGCGCTCTATTCCTCTTTGGTCTCGATCACCGTGCGATCGCGATAGAATCCGCAGCTCCCGCAGACCCGATGCGGCGTCTTCGGCGCTTGGCATTGGGGGCAGTTGGAGCGTGCGGGCGTCGCCAGCGCATCGTGCGAGCGTCGCTTGTCCCGCTTGGCGCGGGACGTCTTGCCCTTGGGAACGGCCATCAGCTCTCTCCTTCGCTCACATCTCGGCGAAGCACACGCAGGGCCGCGAACGGCGAGGCGGGCTTCGCCTCTTCGCAGCGGCACGCCGTCTGGTTCCGATCCGTGCCGCAGCAGGGGCACAGACCCCTGCAATCCTCCCGGCACAGCGGCTGGACGGGCAGCGTGAGCGTCACCACCTCCAAGAGAAACGGGCCGAGGTCGAGCTCCCGGCCCCGGAACCACCCTGTCTCGATGTCGTCGCTGCGGCACATGCCGTCACGCGCCAGCGCCGCAGCCGCTTCCGGCTCGGCCGGCACGCGGTCGCCGGCAGGCTCCAGCACCAGTCGAAACGATTCGCGGAGCGGCGAAGCATAGCGGGTCAGGCAGCGGCTGCATTCGAGCCCGAAAACGCCGCGAACCTCCCCCTCGAGATACACGTCCTTTCCCATGCGATAGGCCGTCACGTCGAACTGGAAGGCCTCGCGATCGGCGCCCTCGAGCTCCGGCAGCAGTGCTCGCGCGGCTTCCCACCAGGCCGGCTCCGCATCGAAGGCATAGCGGCGGGGAGAGTCCTCGAGGCGATCGATCAGGATCTTCAGAACCGCCTCCGGGCCCGCCGCTAGCTCGAAAGTCGAGTTGTTTCGGGCGGTTGCGAGCGAATCGGATAGCAGAATGGGAGCTTGCGCACAAGCTACGCCTCCGCCCACGGGCTCGGATAGACTTCGCTGATGCAACCCGTGCGCACCCGCTTCGCCCCGAGCCCGACCGGCTTCCTGCACATCGGAGGGGCCCGTACCGCCCTGTTCAACTGGGCCTTCGCTCGTCGCCACGGTGGCTGCTTCGTGCTCCGGATCGAGGACACCGACCGCGAGCGCTCGACTGCCGAGTCCGAGGCGGCCGTGATCGACGGCCTGCACTGGCTCGGCATCGACTGGGACGAGGGCCCCTTCCGCCAGAGCGAGCGCGCCGCCCGGCACCGGGAGGTGATCGAGGATCTGCTCGCGAAAGGCCGTGCCTACCGCTGCACCTGCACGCGAGAGGAGTTGGAGGCCCGCAAGCAGGCCACCATCGCGGCAGGCAGGAAGTGGACCTACGACGGACGCTGCCGGGACGCCGGGCTCGGGCCGGATTGTGGGCCCCACACCGTGCGGCTGCGCCTCGATGCCGAGGGTGCTCTCGCATGGGAAGACCTCGTCTACGGCCCGAGCGGGCAGGACGCGCGCGAGATCGGCGACATGATCGTGCGCCGCAGCGACGGCGGCCCTCTCTACAACCTGGCCGTGGTGGTGGACGACGTCGACATGGGCATCACCCACGTGATCCGCGGCGCCGACCACCACAGCAACACGCCCTTCCAGATTGCGATCTATCGCGCCCTCGGGAGAACGCCCCCTCTTTTTGCCCACGTGCCGCTGATCGTCGGCGGCGACGGCAAGAAGCTCAGCAAGCGACGCGATCCAGTGTCGGTGCAGCAGTTCCGGGCCGAGGGGCACCCCGTGGATGCGATGCGAAACTGGCTGGTGCGGATCGGCTGGTCCCACGGCGACCAGGAGATCTTCTCCCGCGATGAGATCGCTGCTCTCTTCGACCTCGATGCGGTACACCGGGCCAGCGCCCAGGCCGACCCGGGAAAGCTCGCCTGGCTCTCGCAGCATACCCTCAAGACCCTTCCGCGCGAGGCTCTCTTCGCCGAGCTGCAGCCCTTCCTCGAACAGGCCGCGGGCCATCCGGTCGAGTCGAGCCCCGGCCTCGAGCGCCTGGTCGAGCTGCTGCGCGAGCGCAGCCACACGCTCGCCGAGATGGCCGCGCTGGCGCGCTTCTTCCTGGTGCAGAACCTCTCCTACGACGAGAAGGCGGCGCAGAAGCATTTGCGCCAGGAGATCGAGCCGGCCTTCGCCGCGCTGCACGACCGACTCGCCGCGCTCGATGAGTGGAGCGTCGCTCGCCTCGAGGCGGTCTTCGACGAGGTGCGCGCAGCCCACGGCGACCTGCCCCTCGGCAAGCTTGCCCAGCCCGTGCGCGTGGCCATCACTGGCGGCGCGGTCTCGCCGCCGATCTTCGACACACTCGAGCTGCTGGGGAGGGCCCGCTCCCTGGGCCGGATCGCCGAAGCGCTGCATTACCTGCGGCATGGATAGGCGTCCCGGCCAGGCGAGGTCTTTTCCTGGGCGTGGCATCCCCGGCATGGCACGTTGCGCCGGCGGGCTCGTCCGGTAGATTCGGGCCCGCTCGGGCGCCAGCCCCTCTCCCCGGTCGTCTAACGGCAGGACAGCAGGCTCTGAACCTGCGAATGGTGGTTCAAATCCATCCCGGGGAACCAGCCCGCACAGGGGCCGCAGTCAGCCCTTCCCGCCCCGCGTCTGCCACGTCAAAACGGCAGGGGCAGCTGCCACGGGGAGAGCGCGACCAGCAGCGCGCCGGCGGCCAGTGCCGGCCCGAAGCCGAAGGGCGCGTTCCAGTCGCGGTAGACGAGCATCCAGGCCAGACC
>CAYGXT010000259.1:0-5108 GCA_964353695.1 uncultured Myxococcaceae bacterium | reverse complement strand
TGACGTCGCTCGATCCGCTTTCCGAACGAGACGTGGCCAGGCTACGTGAGCTCTCGCAGCTCTATGGCTTTACGATTCTCGCGCTCCCCGGCATGCCGTCTGCCGATCCGCGGTTGGCGGCGATCGTCGCGAGCACCTCCGAAGCCCAGCTGACGAACGCGATCCAAGATCCTCATTTCGACTACAGCGCACCTAACGACGAGCGCCCGTTCTTCTTCAACATGCTCAAGCCGGCCAGCGTAAGAGCGCTCGCTGAGTTGCCCAATGGTGACGCCCTTTTCGGAGCTGGCGGTGTGATCTGGGGAAACATCCGAGCCACCGCGACGCTGATCGTGCTTCTTCTCATCGCCGTCGCAATGGTCATCGCGATCATCTTCATTCCGCTCTTCCTGTCTGGGCTGCCAGAAATGGACGCGCGGAGCTTCGCACAGTCCGTCTGCTACTTCTCGATCATCGGCTATGGCTTCATGTCGATCCAGATTCCTCTCCTACAGCGATTCTCTGTTCTTCTCGGCCATCCGATCTATACATATTCGGTGATTCTCTTCAGCATGATCTTGTTCGCGGGTCTCGGAAGCTTCGTGTCGGAGCGGCTCGAAGTGCTCGGGCGCTGGTGGCTCTTCCTTCCGACCGGGATCTCGGTATTGGTACTGCTTCTCCGGGTCTCGATACAGTCGATCGTCGAGGGGAGTCTTGGTTTGTCACTCTTCGCACGCGCCCTCGTCGTGCTTTCCTGTGCAGCGCCAATCTCGTTCCTGCTCGGATTCTGCTTCCCGCTCGGGATGAGGACGATCGGCTCGCTCTCGCAGCGCGCCACCGCGTGGATGTGGGGCGTCAATGGGGCCTGCGGCGTACTCGCATCGATTCTCGCGGTAGCGATCTCGATGTGGGCTGGCATCAACACCAATCTCACGGTGGCGGCGGCTCTTTACGCGTTGCTCGCCCTACCCGCCCGCGCACTCGCGCTTCGAGCATCGTCCTCACAGCACACCAGCCTGTAGCTGCGCGCGCTCAGAGCCACGGCTCGATCGGAACGTTCTCAGGAGCCTCCGGTCGAAGCATGTAAAGCCCGAATTCGATCCCGCTGAATGGGCCAGCGTCACGCACGGGGCCGCGCGCCATAAGCAGGAACGGAACGGTCACGAAGAGCAGGCTGGTGGCGATGAGCCACACATGGATCTCCTCTACTAGAGAGCCGGTACTTGGCTCGTGCGCCGCTTGGGCCAACAAGTGCACCCCAAGCGCCGTCAGGAAGAACGCTGGGACCGAGAACAGATCCCAATCGAACGGCCCCCACACCGGTCGCAGCACGAGCGCATAGACGATGAGCGGCGCGCAGGACACACATAGAAATCTTGCTGTCGGTGTCGCCAGAAACAGCGACGGGCGAAGGAGCAAGGTCCCTGCAAGGATCGGCAATGCCGCCGAGCTGAGGACGTGCGCCGCGTTCACGAGATACTTGAGATGAGTGGTCGACAGGAAGACATAGTCGGTACCGTGGCTCGGGTCACCGCCCCAGCCCCGGACCCAGCGGTGCGGGGCGTCGGGATTGGCGCTGACGCCAGCAATCTCGCGCACAACCTCGACGGCCCGTTCGAGATCCTGCTGCCAGCCCGCGCTGAAGGCGCAGAGATAGAACATCACACTCGGCAGCGCGAGTAGCACGATCATCTTCGTGGCTCTCCGCCAATCGAGCAGCTCGGGCGCACCCTTTTGAAGGGCCGGGAGCACAAGCAGGCTCGGGACCAAACAGAGCGCCGAGGCATGCAGCCATAGACCGATCCCAAGGACTAAAGCTGGAACCCAGAAATCGATACGACCTTCCAATGCCATGAGCGCCGTCCATAGATAGGCTGCCGCCCCCACCAGAACGAACGCATAGACTTCGACATGTCCTGCGAACACCCGAGCAACACCGCCCGAAAAGAGCAGGATCGTCGCGGGAGCCCCCCACCCCGGAGCAAGATACATCGCGGCGCGCGCACCGAGCACAATCGCTAGCGGTCCGCACACACAGGTGGCCGCTTGGACCATCGAGATTCCTCCACCGGTTCCAGGCAGCAGGAATGTGCCGAGATGGTAAAGGCTCCATAGGAGGAAGGTCGAACCCGTGTCGGGAACAACGAAGTGCATGTCGCTCGCGGCAGCCCAGATGAAGATGCCAGAATCACCGATCAGGTGGCGCTCACGCATCGTCCACAGAACCAGCCCCAGGCCAGCAAGAGCGAGGGGGACTGCGCCAAGACGCTGCGCGCCGGCGGCTCGCACCGCGACGGCCTGAGCGACAGTGCCGATGCCACGTCGCACCGCGCTAAAGCAGAGCGCAAAGGAAGCCACCGCCAGACCTCCTGCCACACCGTTCGGCAAGTACTGCCAGAAGTTGTAGCCCCAGGCGTGCCGGGCGATCGGCACGATCCCGAACTGAACCGACGTGAGAAGCAGCCACACGCAGAAGCAGATGATCGAGAGGGGGCTGACTCTGTATGCACGCCCAGCGTTCATTGGCCATCCCTACAAAGCCTTCCGCGGGTTCGTTGCTCGCACGCGACGGTCAGATCCCAATCGGAGGCCCATACTGGTTGGGTACGTGTTCGCTCGACGGGCGGAGCCTAGCCTAGACCGAGCGCCTTCGACGCGTCGTCGGCCTATTCACTGTCAGGGGCGCGGCGGCTCGCCCTCCCGTTCCACCAGGCCCACTTCGGTCGTCTCTCTCTCTCTCTCTCTCTTTCTCTCTTTCCCTTTCTCGCTCGCTGCAATTCGGCCGAACTCTCGAGCCGCCGGCTTACTCGCACACCCCACGCCAGCATCGTACGCTCGACCGCAAGAAGAAGAACCGTGGCTGTGGACCTACAAGATCGAGGCGCGCGCCCGGGAGAGCGACACTGCGGACCGCCGGGCGCTCACCGCGTCGCTGCGCGACCGCGAGTCGTTGCCCCTCATCGCGGCGCTCGAGACGTGGCTGAAGAGTCAGGCCGTGCTGCCGAAGTCAGGCCTCGGCAAGGCCATCGCCTACGCGCTGGGGCTCTGGCCGGGGCTCGTGCGCTTCCTCGAGAACCCCGACACCCCGCTGGAGAATAGTGCCACCGAACGGACGATGCGGGGCATTCCGTCGGAAGAAAATGTCACTACGGCTCGAAGTCGCTGCGCGGAACACAGGTGGCGGCGCTCTTCTACTCGCTCGTCGAGTCGGCCAAGCTCGCTGGCGTCGAGCCGGCAGCCTATCTCGCCGAGGCCGCGCGCCGTGCCATCGCGAATCCCGGCACCGCCACGCTGCCGCGCGATCTCGTCGCGTCGTAGCACCACGGAGCCCGGTCCCGCCCAGTGCGCTGCGGCCCCACTCCCTGCCCGTTGTCGCGACACGCGTGCATGATCCCCCGCCGCGGCTGTGCCCTTGTGTGTCTGACCCGCTCGTACTCGGCGCCGAAGCTCTGCCCGGTCAGCCCACGAAAGGGGATGCGAAGGAATTAAGCCCTGGCCCATGAGATGACCTTCCAACGACGAGTCGGACTATGACCGTTCGTTGCGGGTGTCGCGTTGACCGCTTGAGCCCGCCCTTCGAGCTCAGCGCCCTACTCCCTCGCACGAGAGCCCCGGCGCTTGCGGCACCAGGCCACGGCACACCAGCTCGGTGGCGAGAGCGTCCGCGGCGGCTCGCTGGCCAGCGGCTGTCGGGTGCCAACTGTCAAAGAACAGCGGCGCGGCATCGCGTCGGGTCGCCGCACGGAACGCGGGCAGCAAGTCGATCACCGGCCAGCCCATGCGCACGCCGAGCGCAACAAGGCTCTCCTGAAGCGGCTCCGGATCCTTGCCGTACTCCTGCTCGCGGAACGGGAAGATGACCACCGCGAAGCGGGCGCCGATGCGCGCCGCATCCTGCGCGATCCTGCCGTACTGGCGGGTGAGCCACTCGAGTTCCCGCGCGCCGGGTGTCGCATGGGGCGCGAACCCACGCACGATCGCCTTGGGGTCGACGGGACGATGCGCAATCCACTCGTCGTACAGCTTGGGAGCGAGGCGCTCGCGGATCAGCGTGCACGCGCGCGAGCGCCAGCAAAGGTGCGCAAGGGGCGCTGGAAGGACTGGCGACCTTCGGGTGCTGGGATCGGGAAAGGCTTCATCGGGTAGAAAGGGCAGCTGTTCGATCGTGGAGGGCTCGAAATGCACCGTTGGGTCGTTCAGATCGTTGATACAGAACTGGACGAGGACGAGGTCGGGCGCGTACGACAGCCCGAGGTCGCCGAAGAGTGCCGCTTCGATATACGCGTTGTACCCGCTCACTCCCAAGTTCAGGATCTCGACCGAGGTGACCGTGCCGGATTCTGCGAGCCTTGATTCGACTCGCCTGGGCCATGTGTCGTCGAAAGCGACCCCATAGCCGAACGTGAGCGAATCGCCGATCGCGACGGCGCGGAAGACGCCCGGCCGCTTTGCGACGGTGGTCTCCCGATCCCTGAAGCCCGCCGAGTTGATCCGATACTCGATGCTTCCGGATCCGCGGAGCTGCACGGTCACACCGGGTTTGAGTCCGTAGAGCCAGGGCCGATCGGCCCAGACCTGGTGCAAGCCGGCAGCCTCGCCGTTGGCTTCAGGCCGTGGCAGCAGGCGCGCTCCCCCCTCGAGCAGGGCGACCCCGATGGCACTCCCAAGCAGCAAGAGGCCCAGGCTGCCAAAGATCCGGCCTGCTCGCCCAGCCTTGCTGCTCGTGCCAGAGACTTGCCACTTCGTGCGCGAGCCCAAGGACCGCCGCCGCCTCAGTCGCCGCCGGCGGCGCGCGTCTTCACGACGGCCCCGCCTTGGGCGCTGAGCCGGGCCTCGAGCTCGGCAGGCCCGAGCCCCGCAGCCTCCGCGTTTCGCAGATACGGCAAGACCGGCATCTTCCACGACTTCATGCGAAAAACCTTCTCGAAGAACAGCTTCAGCCCGCCGTCGGAGGGTCCGCCCGGGCCCATCCGCCGCGACAGCCAGCCGTTCGTGTTCGCATTGGCGAATCCGAAGAAAGCGTCCAACGAGCGGGGGACCGTAAAGTCGAGTCGGGAGTGGTCGTCCACGACGAGTGGCCCGTCGCCGGCAAACGCCGCGAGCGGCGCTCCGGTGAAGACGAAGTGAGA
>CAYGXT010000258.1:0-5150 GCA_964353695.1 uncultured Myxococcaceae bacterium | reverse complement strand
CGTGAGCTGCTTCGACATGGTCGTGGGCACCCTCCCTTTCAAGGGCCAGGTGCTGAATCAGGTGGCAGCCTTCTGGTTCGAGAAGACGAGCAAGGTGGCGCCGAACCACCTGATCGCCGTTCCCGATCCCAACGCATCCATCGTCCGTGAGTGCAAGGCGCTTCCCATCGAGTTCGTGATGCGCGCGCACCTGACAGGCATCACCTCCACGTCGATCTGGACGGCCTACGCGCGCGGCGAGCGCATTTACTGCGGGCACAGGCTGCCCGAGGGCCTTCGCCAGCACGAGGCCCTGTCCGAGCCCTTGCTCACGCCCACGACCAAGGCTGCGAAGGGCCAGCACGACGAGCCGGTCTCGCGCGCCGAGATCCTCGCGCAGGGGATCCTGGACGAGCAAACCTTCGACCGCGCGGCGCGCGTGGCGCACGCCCTCTTCGCCGAGGGCCGGCGCTGGGCCGAAAGCCGCGGCCTCGTGCTCGCAGACACCAAATACGAGCTCGGCCTCGACGAGAACGGCGAGATCATCGTGATCGACGAGATCCACACGCCCGACTCTTCCCGCTATTGGCTGCGCGAGAGCTTCGAGCGGGCCCTGCGCGAGGGCGGCAATCCGACAGCTCTCGACAAGGAGTACGTGCGGCGCTGGCTGCTCGATCAGGGCTACCGCGGCGAGGGCCCTGCCCCGCCGCTGCCGGACGAGGTGCGCTGCGAGGCGGCGCGCCGCTACATCGAGGCCTACGAGCGTGTCACCGGTCTTGCCTTCGCGCCCGACCTCGAGCCCGCCGCGGAGCGCCTTGAGCGCAACCTGCGACCCTTCGCAGTCTAGAATCATGCGCGTGCTCGTTGCCGGCGGCGCCGGCTATATCGGCTCGCATACTGCGAAGCGGCTGCGCGAGGGCGGCCACGAAGTCGTGGTCTACGACGATCTCTCGCGCGGTCATCGCGAAGCGGTCGAGATCCTCGGACTTCCGCTGATCACCGCCGACCTTGCAGATCGGCAGACCCTGCTCGCGTCGCTGCGCGAGCACCACATCGACACCGTCATGCACTTCGCGGCCTACGCCTACGTGGGGGAGAGTACGGAGTCTCCCCTGCTCTACTACGACAACAACGTTGCGACCACCGTTGGCGTGCTGCGCTGCATGCAGGAGGCGGGCGTGCGGCGCTTCGTCTTCAGCAGCACCTGTGCCACCTACGGAAGCCCGGAGCGCGTGCCCATCACGGAGGACGCGCCGCAGCGGCCGGTCTCGCCCTACGGCTGGAGCAAGCTCATGGTCGAGCAGATCCTGCGCGACCATCTCGTTTCAGATCCCTCGTTCTGCTTCGCAGCGCTGCGCTACTTCAACGCCTGCGGCTGCGCCATGGACGGCAGCCTCGGCGAGGACCATGACCCCGAGACGCACCTGATCCCATCCGTGCTGCAGGCAATCCTCGGTCTGCGCGACGAGCTCGTCGTCTTCGGCAAGGACTACCCCACGCCCGACGGCACCAACGTGCGCGACTACATCCACGTGGACGACCTCGCAGACGCTCATATCGCTGCCATGGCCCGGCTCGAGGCCGGGCAGGCCGTCTTCTGCAATCTCGGCACCGGGCGTGGCTTCTCCGTGCGCGAGATCCTCGCCGCCGCCGAGCGCGTGACCGGCCGCACGGTGCCCATACGCTTCGGCGAGCGCCGCTCGGGCGACGCGGTCGCGCTCTGGGCGGATCCCTCGCGCGCGAAAACCCAGCTGGGCTGGGAGGCGAAGCATCGCGATCCCGAGGCAATCATCAGCTCGGCCTGGCGCTGGATGCAGAAGCATCCGCGAGGCTATCGGCCGTAGCGCAGGCTGCCGATCATCCGAGCATTCTTGGCGCCGTGATGAGGAAGGCCACCCCCCCACCCGAGAGAGCGCCCGCCGCGAGCCGCCGTGCGAGGGACCACTCCGCCGGGAAGTAGATCTCTCCGAGCACCGTACCCGCGACCGTACACAGGATCAGGATCGTGCTGATGACCGGATGCTGGCGCAATGCGACGGCAACGACGCTGGCGAACATCGGCAGCTCTCTCCTTCGCCAGTGGTGGATCCCTGCTCACGCGCGACCCCGGATTCGCGCTGCGATGCGGAGGCCGAGCGCCCCGATACAAGCGAGGCTGGCCGGGAGGTACGCCGAATGGGAGAGACCGGCCGGGCCGTAGGTCAGCACGAAGATGCCAAAGAGAACCCAGATGCCCACGCGGTGCAGGAGCTTCCAGCGGCGCAGACCGAGACGGCGCACGGCCGCATCGCTGGACGTTAGCGTCATGGCGGCGACGAAGAGGTAGCCGAGGCCGCCCCCGAAGATCGTCGCGTTGCTCGTCTTCGACCAGAAGGAGTCCGGCCAGCAAGTGACCAGCGTCAGAATGCCCGCGAGATGCAGAGCGTGCGATGCGGCGAAGGAGACGCCGAGGTAGCGCCGATTGCGGAGCAGCCAGGACGTCGCATCGTTTCGCCAGAGCCGCCTCGCGCTCGACGCGACGAAGGCCGCAAGAAGGAGTACGAACGACGTTCGCGCGGTCGCGCGAATCAGGACGCGAACGCCCTCCTCCTGCGTGCCGTACACGCCGAGCAGCATGCCCGCCATCGAAACGAGCACCAGCGCACTCCAGCCGACGATCGGCCAGCCTTCGAGACGACCCCGCTTCGCAGCCATGCCCCCTCGCAAGCGGACGACGCTCCCGCGCAGCCCGCTCTAAACCCAGGGTGGGACGCTACCAGGGCCCTCGAATCCCGCGAATGCAGGGTCTGGATCGCCGGCGACCGGCAGCGCTTGACCAACCCGAATCTCACGCTGCGGCAGAAGAGGCCAGTAGAACCCTCGCGGCCCGCCGCACAGGTTACGACACTCGTGTGCGTGCGCTCTACAACGCGCTTGTGGCTTTTCAAATCGCTCGCTCGCACCCTCGACTCGGAGACACAGAAAATCCGCGCAACGTCAGCTTGTATGAACGCTTCGGGTATCGCGTCACGCGCAAGAGCACAATCGGCCCTCTCGCGTCGTGGTGTATGGTTCGTGACCTGGAGTGAGCGATCCCTTCAGGGCGCATCCGCGAGCGAGAGGCCCTGCGTATCAGGTCCGTCCCCAGACCACCGGTTCTATCGACACCCCCGGCAGGCCGTCGAGAAAGTCATCGCCGAGTATGGATGCCGGCGTCCGAATGCCCACGAGGTCGGGAACATCGAGCAGTCGCTGCACCGCCTTCGCCGCGCAGGCAGCGGTGAACTCGTACGGATCTCCGGTTCGAATGCGGATCCTTCGAATCACTTCTCCGTGGCCGAGCAGGTGCGCAACGACCGTCGCGTGCTGAGAGCTGCGCAGTTTTTCGTCCGGGCCCTCCGCTTGAAGGCCGACGAGCCACTTGAGCAGAGAGCGTGCCCACGCCCATCGTGCCGGACCTGCGATCAGCTCAGAGAGTCTCGCGGCCTGCCGCACCGAGGACGTCGCTTCGAAGTACACCGATACGTTCTGAAGCCCCGTTGTCAGTGGAGCCGTGAGTAGATCGCCCCAGGTGTTCGCCAGCGACACGACCGGCCCGTTGCCGTAGTCGAACACCCAAATGTGCGTGCGAGGTCGGACTCGCTCCAAGGTACCGTTCCTCAGGACGAGCGTGCCCTGATGCACCTCATCGACGAACGCTCGCGCCGATCCGCGAGACATGCTCAACGGAAGCGACAACCCCAGTCGAATCTCATCGGCGCCAACCACGAGCTTGCCTTCATCGAAAGCCACCCATTTCGCAGCATAGTCGGTGGGGACCACATCGAACCCGACCGCCAATACCGCGGCGATTCGCGCCTGCTGGAACGCTCCCGCGAGTTCGAGTTGTTTCCTGAGCACCGAAACATCTCCGCCGATGTCCACGTAACGCGCGCCGGCGCTCAGGCACGATTGCATCAACGGCACCGCGGTTTCGCCCATGGGCCCGGCAGCGTTGAGTACCAGCCGTGCTCCACGCAACATCTGCGTCAGTGCGTCCGCATCGTCCATGCTTGCCACGCACTGCTCCAGCCCGTGAGTGCGAGCCATCTCGCCAATCTTATCTGCCGACCGCCCCGCGACGACGGGCCGCAACCCGAGCGCGAGCGCCTGATCCAAGATCAGGCGGCCCGTGAAGCCGTAAGCGCCGTAGAGCACCCAGCGATGTGCGTCATTGCTCTCGTGCATCTCTCGTTTACGCCGATTCTCCCAAGCCTTCGAGGCGACCCGGCGTCGCGGACATGGTCCCCCGCAAGCGGACGCCGCTCCCGCGCCACCCGCGCCGACCGCGGGGGAGGACGCTACCGGGGCCCTCGGATCTCGCCTTCCGATCGGATGCCGGCGCATCATGAGCCCTGATGCTATGATGCTTCCATGCGCACCACCGTGCGAATCGAGGACGATCTGCTGGCGGAGCTCAAGGAGCAGGCCCGCGCGGAGGGGGTCTCGCTGGCGCAGCTCCTGAACCGTGCCCTGCGAGCGGGCCTCGAGACGAAGAAGCCCAGACGCCGACCCGTCCGGATTCAACCGCTCGACATGGGGCCGCCCAAGATCGATCTCGACAAGGCGCTCCATATGGCAGAGCAGCTGGAGGACGAAGAACTCCTCCGGAAGGTCGCCCTGCGCAAGTGAAGATCGTGGACGTGAACGTGCTCCTGCACGCGTACAGCCCTTCCGCCCCGCTGCATGCGGAGGCACGGAGCTGGCTGGAGTCGGCTCTCTCTGGCGACGAGTCGGTCGGGCTCCCCTGGATCGTGATCCTGGCCTTCCTCCGGATCGCGACGAACCCCCGCGCGGTCACCCTTCCGACCTCGGTGGAGCGCGCTTGCGAGACCGTGGATCAGCTCCTGAGCTATCCGCCGGTCCGCATCGTTCAGCCCGGTCCCGAGCATTGGCTCCAAGTCCGGCGATTGCTGCTGGAAGGCGGATCGGCCGGCAATCTGACGACGGACACCCACCTCGCCGCCCTCGCAATCGAGCACGGCGCGACGCTCGTCAGCTACGACAACGATTTCGCCCGCTTCGACCGCCTGCGCTGGCAGCGCCCAGCGTAGCCCTCTTCGCAGAGCGCCCGGTGCATGCCGGGCAGCTGGAAATCGACCGCGGCACCCGAGCCACCGGGCTGCGGGATTCCGGGAGATAGTTGGTGGAGG
>CAYGXT010000257.1:0-5155 GCA_964353695.1 uncultured Myxococcaceae bacterium | reverse complement strand
CCTCCGGCCGTACGGCGGCGACGGCATCCGGCGCGCTGACCGCGATCACCAGCCGCGCGTCGTTCACGCGCACTCGGGCCCCGTCGCGCGCGAGGCGGGTGATGGGCGAGATGGCGCCTACGAGGTCGAGACTCTGCCACTCCGGCGTCACCTGGAAGGGCCGGACGGCGACGAGGAGCTGGACGTGGCGCGCGGCATCCGACGTGTTCTCGAGGCGGTAGCGCGCGACGATCGCGCACTGGCCGGCCTGCCCTGCCGCGAACGCCGTGATGGAGAGACAGAGGTCCGCCGCCGTCCAGGCCACGGATGGAATCGGCAGCACGTCGCCTTCGAGCGAGGGACGGCTCTCGACGTCCGCCCAGGTCAGAACACGGCCTTCCTCGCGCAGGAAGGGCTCGAGCGTGAAACCCTCCGCGTCGATCTCGAGCGCGCCATCCTCACCGAGCAGGCCCTTGCGCTCGTCGCCGTCCGCGCCCACCACTGCCCAGCACGCTTGCTCGCCGAGCAGGTGACGGGGGAAGCGGCCGCGTCGCGCCGTGCGCGCCGCCGCCGCGGCGAACCGGGCCGGCGCCACCGCGAGCTCGATCGGCACGACGGCAGCCCGTACGATCCCGCCGCTGAGCCCGCTCGGGAGCTCGAGGCGGACGAATCGCGACTCGGCCCCTCCGGTGCGAAGCCAGCATCGCGCGCCCGAAGCCTGCTCCTCGAGCAGCGGCGTCCAGCGCAGACCGTCCTCGGACTCGAGCACCCGACAGAGCCTCGTCTCAGCCTCGCCCTCGAAGTCGAGGGCCAGCCCTCCCCACTCGCGGCGGGATCCCAGGTCGAGCTCTAGCCACGGCTGAGAGTCTCGCGTGTCTGGACGCCAACTCGTCTGCTCGTCGGGCTCGAGAACCCGCGCAGGCTCGAAGCCTGGCGCGAAGCTCGAGGCTCGCACCGCAGTGGCGTGAGCCGCACCCAAGCCCGGCTCGCGCGCCTCGATGCGCAGCTCCTCGATGAAGAGCGTGCCAGCCGCGTCGCGATCCGACGCCACGGCGAGCTCGATCGCGCCGAGGGCCCCTGGATCCCCGCCGCTGCGCGGTCCCCAGGCGAAGCGAAGGCTTGCCCGGTGGAGCACGAGTCGCTGCGTCTCGAGGGCCGGCGTGAAGTCGCGAAGGCGCCACCACCAGACGTTCGCCCCGCTCGGATCGACGAGCTTGAGCTGGAGCTCAGTCGGCGGCGCCTCGCCTCGCAGCCGGAGCGTCACCGCGTAGTGTGGGGGAAGCACCAGCGATGCCTCTCGACGGGCGATCGCCCAGGCGCCATGACCGGAGAGAGCGAAATCGAAGCGCAGCGCAGGCCCACCCACATCCCGCGCGAGGGAGATCTGTGCGTGGGACTTTGGGGCCGCGGTCGCGCTCCAGCCCTCGGCCTTCGCAGCGCCGCGACGCCACAGCACGATGTCGCCCTGCTGCGGCATTCCGCGCAGTTTGCGCCGAGGCTCCGGCGCCGGCAACCGCTGCTGGAGGGCCGGCCCCTTTCAGGCCGCCTCGAGCGCGGCGGTCCCGTCGGGGCGTGGCGTGAGCGTCCAGCGCTCCGGCAGAAGATCCATCACGCAGGTGTGTGCTCCGAGCGAGATCAGCGTCGCGTGGGGCAGGCGTTCGAGCAGCACCTGGTAGATCCGGCGCTCCGTGATCTCGTCGAGGCCGGAGGTCGCATCGTCGAGCAGAATCCAGTCGGGCTCTTGCAGGAGCACGCGAGCCATGGCGAGGATCTGCTGCTCGTGCCCGGACAGCGCCTCCTCCCAGGGCTCCGAGTCGCCAATCCGCTCGGCGAGGGATCCGATGCCGAGGACTTGCAGCACTTCGCGGATCCGCTCGTCGGAGAACGTACCCTCGGCAGCGGGGTATGACACCGCTGCGCGTAGCGTACCGATCGGCAGATAGGGCCGGTGCGGCACGAAGAGCATCCGCTCGGGATCCGGCCGCTCGATCCGTCCGCTGCCGAAGGGCCAGATGCCAGCCATCGCACGGAAGAGCGTGCTCTTTCCCTTGCCGAGCGGGCCCACGACCGCGACGCGCCCGCCCGCGCGTACGCTTGCGCTCCCGCCCTCCACGAGCACGTGGCCGATGGGCGCCTCGAGGCTGAGGTCCGTGAGGCGCAGCACGTCGCCCTTGCCACGTGTGACGGTGATGCCCGCAGACTCGAACGCCTTGGCCGTATCGTCCATCGCGTCGCCGAACGCCGCCAGGCGCTCGATGTTCGCGCGCCAGCGCGCGATCTCGCGGTAGGCGCTCACGAACCAGGAGAGCGCGCCCGAGACCTGGTCGTAGGCAACTCTCGCCTGCACGATCATGCCGAGCGTGAGAAGACCGCCGAAGTAGGCGGGCATCGCCAGCAGCAGCGGGAGCAGGCCGGTCAGCTGGCCGATGCCACCCGTCACCAGGGTCAGGTTCCGCTCGGCGCGGATGAGCTGCAGGAACACGTCGAAGACGTGACGGAACCGCTGGGCCGCTCCCTGCCGCTCAACGGCCTCGCCTCGGGAGAGCGCCACCTCCTTCACGTGGTCACGGAAGCGCACGAGCCCATACCGGAAGTCTGCCTCGAAGCGGAAGCGGTCGAAGTTGATGGGGACGAGGCGACGGCCCAGGAGGTGCGTCACCGACATCGACACGACGGCGGCCGCAATCGCCACCCAGAGCAGGAGGCCCGGGATCTGCACTTGGGTGCCGTCCAGCGGGATCCTCCACTCGCTCGAGAGCGTCCACAGCAGGCCGCCGAAGGAGATCAAGGTTACGACCGCGGCGAGCAGGGAGAGCGACAGCCCGAGCGCGCTCGCCACGAAGTCCCGGATGTCCTCGGCGATGCGCTGGTCCGGGTTGTCGAGATTGCCGTGGAGTTGGCTCTGCACGTAGGCCTGCGGGCTGATCCAACGGTTCACGTAATGCGTGGTCATTTCGCGACGCCAGCGGATCTCGAGCACCTGACGCACATAGACCCGATAAGTCGAGACCACGACGAACAGCAGCAGGAAGCCGACGTAGAACGCGCCCGCGAGCGCGAAGTCCTCGGGCCGGCGGTGCTCGAGCCCCTCCACGACCTGACGCTGCTGGTCGGCAATGAGCACGCTCGCGTAGACCGTGGCGATCTCGAGGGCGACCGCCCCGATCAGGAGCAAAGCGCCCCACCGGGCGCCGCGAGAGCTCCAGTAGATCCGGATGAGGCGCGCGACGGCGCGGGCCAGACGCCGCCCACGAAGAGTCGGCTTGCGAGCAGGAGGCATGCTGGGCTCCTTCGGGCGAGGAGCATCGGGGCCGGCGCCAGCCTCCGCCAGCGGCTTATTGCTGGCCACGGGCTTTCCTCCCTCGAGTGCGGAGAGAGCTGCCTGGCCTCAGTGCGCCACACCCTTGTTCGCTACGACCACGCCGCGGCGGTTGAGGCAGCCCGACTTGAGCATGAAGCTATTCGAGCTTCCCAGGCGGCAGAGAACCATGGGATCGTTCGGGTCGGGAGGCAGGCGCCTGTTCTTCGCGTCCTCGCCGAGCCCGAGCCAGTCCTTCGCCTGAGAGAGCACGGTCGTGAGGGTCTTCCCCTCGCCTTCTGGCCCCGGCCGCGGCGCTCCAGGAGGAGCAGGATTCGTGGCGGCCCCGGGCTTTCCCGGCGTGGGCGACGTCCGGTTGCCGGTGGGCTTTCCGGCGAGAGTGTTCGCGTTGTCGAGCTCCCCGAGAATCTCGCCGCAGCCGACGGCGAGGAGCAAGGCCAGCGCGAAGGCGGCGAGTCGGGTCGTGCGCATGAGGATCTCATCGGCCAGCCGCGGTCGAGGACGAAGTGCCCGCCGTCACGCCTTCCGGCGGCGGCAGGCGTCTGGCAAGCTCCACGCATGTCGGACGCACTTCGCACTCTCTACCCGGAGATCGAGCCCTATCGCAGCGCGCGGCTGCGCGTGGACGAGATCCACGAGATCCATCTCGAGGAGTCGGGGAATCCCGCCGGCAAGCCCGTGCTCTTCGTGCACGGAGGGCCCGGCGGCGGCACGGAGCCGAAGCAGCGCCGCTATTTCGATCCAAAACACTATCGGATCATTCTCTTCGATCAGCGGGGCTGCGGCCGGAGCACGCCGCACGCGAGCCTCGAGCAAAATACTACGTGGCATCTCGTGGCCGACATGGAGGCCCTCCGCAGACACCTCGGCCTCGAGCGCTGGATGCTCTTTGGAGGCTCCTGGGGCAGCACGCTCTCCCTCGCCTATGCGCTCCGGCATCCCGAGCGCGTGACCGCTCTGGTGCTGCGTGGCATCTTCCTGCTGCGACGCCGCGAGATCGACTGGTTCTACCAGGAGGGTGCGAGCCGGATCTTCCCCGATGCCTGGGCGCCCTACCTCGCGGAGATCCCGGCAGCCGAGCGGAGCGATTTGCTGGCGGCCTATCACCGCCGGCTCACCTCCGACGATCCTGCAACGCGTCTGCGCGCCGCGCGTGCGTGGAGCATCTGGGAAGGCAGCACGAGCCGGCTCCTTCCCGACCCCGAACTGATCGCACGCACGGGTGAGGATTCTTTCGCGACGGCCTTCGCACGCATCGAATGCCACTACTTCGTGAACCGCGGCTTCCTCGAGACCGACGGCTGGCTGCTCGAGCAGGCCGGGCGTCTGCGCGGCATCCCGGGCGTGATCGTGCAGGGCCGCTACGACGTGGTCTGCCCGCTGGAGAGCGCCTGGGCGCTGCACCGAGCGTGGCCCGAGGCGGAGCTCAAGATCGTGCCCGATGCAGGCCACTCGGCGAGCGAGCCCGGCATCGTGCATGAGCTCGTTACGGCGACGGATCGCCTTCGCTGAGCAGTGCGAGGATCTGCTCGCCGTGGCGCACCAGCTTCGCGGGGCCCATGCCGTACGCGAGGGCGAGCTGCCCGGGCGTGCGAGGCCGGAGCCGTGCGATCTCCCGCAGCGTCCGGTCCTGCGCGATCACATAGGCCGGCACGCCGTCCCGTCGCGCGAGAGCCTGCCGCCACGCCCGCAGGCGATCGAAGCGAGCCTCGGCCGCCCCGTCCATCGCTTCCGCGGCTTCTCGCGGCCGGGCCCTGCGCGCGCCGCCGGTGCCGGCCGGGCCCGCGACGAGGCCCCTGGCCGGCGACAGCTCGAGCTTGGCCGGCGGCA
Source organism: uncultured Myxococcaceae bacterium (assembly GCA_964353695.1). Lineage (GTDB taxonomy): Bacteria > Myxococcota_A > UBA9160 > UBA9160 > UBA9160 > MYXO. Next base: position 27 of record CAYGXT010000257.1, on the reverse strand, counting down.
GCTCGAGCCTTGCAGGCAGGCGCCCTG
>CAYGXT010000256.1:0-5194 GCA_964353695.1 uncultured Myxococcaceae bacterium | reverse complement strand
CGTGCGGCCGGCTCCTCCGCCAGCGCGTGGCGGCGTGTGCCTCGGCCCACGACCAGCAGGCGCGCGGCCGGATCCATCGCAAACAGGCGGGCGGCCGCCTCGAGCAGCAGGTCGAAGCGACGCTGCGGCTGCACGCGCGCCACGATGCCGACGACCCGATGCCCCGCGTTAAGACCGAGCGCCTTTCGTGTTCCCGGCTCTGCGGCGCGCGGGAAGAAGCGCGCGAGATCGACGGCGCCGAAGGCGGCGCCGAGTGGACGCCCTCCGCGAAGGCGCGCGTTGCGTGCGGCACTTTGCGGAGAGACGCAGAGGAGCCCGTCGCTGCCGGGCCCGAAGAGCCAGCGATTCCAGGGAAGCGGCGCGATCGGAGACGCGCGGCGATAGGAGCGCACCAGCGAAAGTACGCCGCGTCTGCGGAGAGGCGCCGCGGCGCGCAGCGCCAGCAGGTGGTCGCGGGTATGCCAGACGTGGACGATCTCGAATCCTTGCTCCAGGAGTGCCCGCAGCCGTCCCACGTCGTCGCGGTCGGCGAACGGACGCAGGCCACGCGCGCGCGCGAGCGTGAGCGCAGGTGCAAGGCCTGCCGCGCCCGCCTCGCCCGTCAGCGAACGGCCCGCCTGCGGCGGCTCCGGGCACGCCAGCGCCACGACGTGGCCGGCCGCACGCTGCGCCAGCGCGAGCCGCAGCATCGGCTCGGCCGGCCCGGTCCACTTCCAGTCGCTCGTGACATGCAGGATCTTCAAGGGGTGGCGCGTGTCTTGCCCGCGGCCGGCTCCGCGCTGCCGCCCGCACGCTCGATCTCCCAGAGCTTCGCGTACTTCAAGAAGACGTGGAAGGCGGTGGCAGCGGCGATCACGAATCCCGGCACGCCGTCGCGGAAGCCCTGCTTCAGCAGATAGGCTCGCAGGAAGCGCGCCGCCGGGCGCAGCCAGAGATCGCCGCTGCGCGTACGCCGGCCTCGCGCGTACAACGCGGCTGCCTGCACGCGGCTGAACTCCTGGATACGCTCCAGCTGGTCGGCGAGATCACGATAGCTCCAGTGGGCGAGCTCGCCCGGAAGCCGCTCGACGCGGCCCTGCAGCACGACGCGGCCGTGCGGATTCACGCCCGTCCAACGGCCGCGCGAGCGGCGGAAGACGCGGAGCTGCCAGTCGGGGAAGAAATCGCCGTGCCGAATCCAGCGCCCGAGGTGGAACGTCACGCGGCTGACCTGGAATCCGTCGGCCCCGGCTCCAGCCTGCGCCAGCATCGCGCGAATCGCGTCCCCAAGCTCCGGCAGGAGCGCCTCGTCGGCGTCGAGGGCGATCACCCAGTCGTGCTTGGCGTGATCGAGAGCGACGTTCTTCTGCTCGACGTTGCCCTCGTATTCGTGTCGCACGACGCGTGCGCCCATCTCGCGGGCAATGCGCTCGGTCGCATCGCTGCTGCGCGCATCCACCACCACCACGCGATCTTCCGCCCAGGCCACCGACTCGAGGCAGCGCGGGAGATTCCGCTCTTCGTTGCAGGCGATGATGCACACGCTCGCCGCCGAAGACGTGGCGCTCAAACCTTCACGCGCTCGACGGAGAGAACGCCCTTGATGCGCTCGATCTCCTTCATCACGGCATTGAGTGTACGAACGTCCTTCACCCAGACGTCGAAGTCCGACACGGCCTTCTGCTCCGGCGTCGTATGCACGCGAGCCTCGTCGATGTTCAGACCGGCGGAGGAGATCGACTTGGTGACGGCGGCCAGGATACCCGGGCGGTCCACCGAGGTGACGCGCACCTTGACGCGGCGGGAAATGCTCGCGGCATCGTCCCATTGCACGTCGATGCAGCGCTCGCGATCGAGGACGAAGACCTTCTCGCACTCCTTCGAGTGGATCGTGACGCCGCGGCCGCGCGTCACGAAGCCCGAGATCTCGTCGCCCGGAAGCGGTCCGCAGCAGCCGGCGAAACGCACCAGCACGTCGCCCTGCCCGCTCACGCGGATCCCGCTCGACGTGGGCGCCGGCGCGCGGCGGAACAGGCTCCGGCGCTTCGGGCGAGGCGGCGGCTCCCGAGGCGGCGCGGCTTCGGGCTTCAGCCGGCGCACCACCTCGGCCGCGGGAAGCGTGCCGTAGCCGACCGCCGAGAAGAGGTCGTCCACGCTACCGCCCACCTCGAGCCGTGCGACCTCGACCAGATCGCCGCCGTCGAGCAGCCTCGGCAGGGAGAGCGAGGCCCGCCGCAGCTCGCGCTCCAGGATCTCGCGCCCGAGGTGGAGACTGCGCTCCTTCTCCGCGGCACGGACCGCGTGGCGGATCCTGCTGCGCGCGCGGCCAGAGACCACGAACTCCAGCCAGTCCTTGCGCGGCACCTGCGAGGCGCTGGTCAGGATCTGGACCGTGTCGCCGTCCGTGAGACGATGGCGCAGCGGCAGCAGCTTGCCGTTCACACGGGCGCCGGCGCAGCGCGCCCCGACCTCGCTGTGGATGGCGTAGGCAAAATCGAGAGGCGTCGAGCCCTTCGGCAAATTGATCACGTCGCCTTTCGGCGTAAAGACGAAGACCTCGTCCGGGAACAGGTCGACCTTCACCGTGTCGAGGAACTCGTGCGGATCGGAGAGGTCGCGCTGCCACTCGAGGATCTGCCTCAGCCAGGCGAATCGGGCCGCGTCGTCTTCGTCGCCGACGTGGCCCTCCTTGTAGCTCCAATGCGCCGCGATCCCGTACTCGGCGTTCTGGTGCATCTCCGCGGTACGGATCTGCACCTCCATTCGCTCGCCGTAGGGACCGATCACCGTGGTGTGAAGCGATTGGTAGCCATTCGGCTTCGGCAACGCGACGTAGTCCTTGAAGCGTCCGGGCACTGGCGTCCAGGTGCCGTGCACGATGCCGAGCGCGGCGTAGACCAGCTCCTTCGCGCCAGCCAGGATGATGCGGAAGGCGATCACGTCGTGGATCTGGTCGAGGCCGACGCCTCGCGCCTCCATCTTGGCGTGGATCGATGCCAAATCCTTGAGGCGTCCCGTCACCTCGCCCGCCAGACCCGCGCTGACGAGCTTCTCCGAGAGGGCGTTGATCACCTCTTCGACGTAGGCCTCGCGCTCGACCAGGCTCGAAAGCAGCTGCTCCTCGAGCTCCCGCACCGCTTCGGGCTTGAGCGCCCGGAAGGCGAGCTCCTCCAGCTCCTGCTTCATCCAGTGGATACCGAGCCGGTGCGCGAGCGGCGCGTAGATGTCGAGGGTCTCCTGCGCGACGCGTTGGCGTGAATCCTCCCGCATGAACGCCAGCGTACGCATGTTGTGGAGGCGGTCGGCGAGCTTCACCAACAGGATGCGGATGTCCTTCGACATCGCGAGCAGCATCTTCCGGAAGTTCTCGGCCTGGCGCTCCTTCGCGGAGGTGAACTCGATCTTCGCAATCTTCGTGAGGCCGTCGACCAGCGAGGCCACTTCCTCGCCGAACAGACGCTCGAGCTCGCCGGTGGTGGTCAGGGTGTCCTCCACGGAGTCGTGGAGCAGGCCGACGGCGACCGTCACCTCGTCGAGGCGCATGTCGGCCAGGATGCCGGCCACCTCGACCGGATGGACCAGGTAGGGCTCATGCGAGAGGCGCTCCTGGCCCTCGTGGACCTTGGCCGAGAAGACGTAGGCCCGCTGCAGGAGCGAGAGGTCGCTCGTCGGATTGACTTCGAGCACCTTGTCGGCGACATCGTTGAATCGAGCCACGCGACGGATTTCCCATTGGGTTCAGGGCCTTGAAGGACCGTAGCCGAGCTGGAAGAACGGCACCAACGCGTTGCGCTTCAGACGGAGCCGAGGAGAGCAGCGAGCCCGCCAACACTTTGGAGCACGAGCCCCGGCTCGAAGCGCAGCGCGAGCTCGGCCCTGCGCCCTTCCCGCTCGCCGTGCACGATCTCGAGCACCCGCCCCACGGCCGCCTCCAGCTCGTCGTTCAGCACTGCGTAGTCGTAACGGAAGACCTCGGGCAACTCCTGAGAGGCCACCTCCAGGCGACGCGCGATCACCTCTTCGCTCTCCGTTCCGCGCGCCCGCAGGCGGCGCTCCAGCTCCTTGCGGCTGGGCGGCAGCAGGAAGATCCGGCGTGCCTCCGGCAGCTGCGTCCGGAGCTGACGCGCGCCCTGCACCTCGATCTCGAGCAGCAGATCGCGGCCGGCCGCGAGCGGGCCTTCGATCGCCGCGCGGCTCGTGCCATAGAGGTTTCCACGGTACTCGGCGTGCTCGAGAAAGGCTCCCTCCGCCACCAGACGCTCGAACTCCTGGCGGGAAACGAAGTGATAGTCCACGCCGTCGCGCTCGCCGGGCCGAGGGCTGCGCGTCGTATGCGAAACCGAGAGCTCGAGGCCTGCGTCTTCCGACACCAGGCGGTGACAGACGGTAGTCTTCCCCGTTCCCGACGGAGCGGAGACCACCAGGGGGATGCCCCGCCGCGGCACGTTCAGGGCCCCGCGTCCACGGGCGCGCCGGGCCCGAGCCGCGCAGCGATCGTCTCGGGGTTGAGAGCCGAGAGGATCACGTGATCACTGTCGGTGACGAGGATGGAGCGGGTGCGACGGCCCTGCGTCGCGTCCACGAGCTTGCCGCGGCTCGACGCTTCCTCGCGCAGGCGCTTCATGGGCGAGGACTGCGGCGACACGATCGCCACCACACGCGCGACCAGCAGGAAGTTGCCATAGCCGACGTTCAGCAGGCGCAGCGCCGGCGACACCCGCGCCGCGTCGCGCTCCGCGGCAGCCGGCGGCTGCGGTGCAGGCAACGCCGTCCGCCGCTCGCCCGCAGCGCGCCTGCGTTTCGGCGGACGCCCTCCGCCCGAGTCCGCGGCCTCATTCGACATTCAGAACCTGCTCCCGCAGCCGCTCGAGCTCGGTCTTGAGCTCCACCACCAGGTGGGCCACGGGGGCATCTCCGCCTTTGGAACCGACCGTGTTCGCCTCGCGGGAGAGCTCCTGCAGCAGGAACTCGAGGCGCCGTCCAGCCGGCTGCCCCGCCTCTGCTCCGTCGAGGATCGCGCCGAACTGCTCCACGTGGCTCCGCAGGCGCACGATCTCCTCCGTCACATCCAGCCGGTCGGCCGCCAGCACGATCTCGTGGGCCAGACGCGCCTCGAGCTCGAGGCCGGTCTCGGCTTGAAGCTGCTGGGTACGCTTGCGCAGGCGGTCGCGTACCGCGGCCTGCACCAGGCCTGCGCGCTCCTCGAGCGCGGCCG
>CAYGXT010000255.1:0-5241 GCA_964353695.1 uncultured Myxococcaceae bacterium | reverse complement strand
GGCTGCGACTTCTACGCCTTCTCGGGGCATAAGCTTTTCGGCCCGACCGGGATTGGCGTGCTCTACGGCCGCGCGGAGCTGCTCGAGGCCATGCCTCCCTGGCAGGGAGGCGGCGACATGATCGCCTCGGTGAGCTTCGAGAAGACGACCTTCAACGTGCTGCCGTACAAGTTCGAAGCCGGCACGCCGCATATTGCCGGTGTGATCGGTCTCGGGGCGGCCCTCGACTACGTCCAAGCCGTCGGCCTCGGCCCGATTGCCGCGTGGGAGCAGGATCTTCTCTCGCACGGGACGGCGCTGCTCGAGTCCGTGCCGGGCCTGCGCCTGCTCGGCACGGCGCCGCAGAAGGCAAGCGTGCTCTCCTTCGTGCTCGAGGGTGTCCACGCTCACGATGTGGGCACGATCCTCGATCAAGAGGGCATTGCGATCCGCACCGGACACCACTGCGCACAGCCGGTGATGGACCGCTTCGGCGTGCCCGCCACGGCCCGTGCCTCGCTGGCCTTCTACAACACCTTCGAAGAGTTCGACGCATTGGCCAGCGGGCTGCGAAAGGTGATCGAGGTCTTCGCCTGATGTCGGATTTGCGCGAGCTATATCAGACGACGATCCTCGACCACTACAAGAAGCCGCGGAACTTCGGCCCTCTCGAGGCCGCAACCGCGCACGCCGAGGGCTACAACCCTCTCTGTGGCGACCGCGTCACCATCCACGTGCTGCTCGACGGTGAGATCGTGCGCGACGTTCGCTTCGAGGGCTCGGGCTGCGCCATTTCAACCGCCTCGGCCTCGATGATGACCGAAGCCGTGAAGGGGAAGTCGCGAGCCGACGCGGAGCGCCTGTTCCAGAGCTTCCATCAGCTGATCGCCGGCCCGCCAGGAGCCCTGCCGGGCCCCGAAGAGGTCGGCAAGCTCGCGGTGTTCTCGGGCGTTCGCGATTACCCGACGCGCATCAAGTGCGCGACGCTCGTCTGGCATGCGCTGCACTCGGCCCTCGGCGAGGCGAAGAGCGTCAGCACCGAATGAGCTCGGCATAACCACGGAGTGAGTACGATGGAGACGACAAGGACGCCGGAGGCTGCGCTCCGCGAGCGCGTGATCGACGTGATCAAGACCTGCTACGACCCGGAGATCCCCGTCAACATCTGGGAGATGGGGCTCATCTACACGGTGGACGTGACGCCCGGGGGTGAGGTCTCGATCCGTATGACGCTGACCTCGCCCGCCTGTCCGGTCGCGGGCTCGCTTCCGCCCGAGATCGAGGACAAGGTGCGCGAGTTGGGGGAGGTCACGGAGGTCCGGGTGGAGGTGGTCTGGGAGCCGGCCTGGAATCCGAGCATGATGAGCGAGGCGGCGCGGCTCGATCTCAACATGATGTGAGCCCCGCGGCCGCGTGCTAGTCACGCGGCGTGCTCGCACTCGGCTCGGCAGCTTTTTTCGCGCTCGGCATCGTTCTCGTGCTGGTCGGCGCGAACCAGGCCGCGATGGCGCGCGACCTCTCGATGGACCTCGCCGCCTCGGGCTTTCTGGGGGCGAGCCTGGCTCTCGGCCTCGGTGTGGGGGTGACGTCGGCGGGGCCGCTGGTCGACCGCTTCCCGCGCAGGCCACTCTTCGTGGGCGCGTGCCTGCTCACCGCCGTTGCACTGCTCACAGCCGAAACGGGTATGAGCTACGCGCGGGCCGTCGTACACGTGGCAGCGATCGGCGCCGGCTGCGGCTTCTACGACACGCTGCTCAACGCGACGGCCCTCGACCACTGGCGCGAGCGAGCGGCGCCGGCGCTTGCTTCTCTGCATGCAGCGGCGACCGCGGGCGCCGTCGTCGGACCTCCTCTGGTCGCCTGGACGACGTCAGGCAGCGACTGGGCTGCGAGCTTCCACGTTCTCGGGCTCTTCTATTTGGCGCTCGCCGCATGGGCCACGATCGTGCCGCTGCCGGAGTCGGGTGCGGACGCGGCTCGCCCCGCGCTGCCCGCGCTGCTCGCTCGAGAGGGCACGCTCGATGCCGCGCGGCGCACGTCGCTGCTCGCGCCGGCTCTCTTCGCTCTCGGCGCCATCGCCTTCGCCTACGTCGGCGTCGAGAATGGCCTCACACTCTTCGCCGTGCCCTGGGCCGCGAGCGGGCTAGCGCTCTCCGAGTCGGCCGGGCGGACGAGCATCAGCGTCTTCTGGCTCGGCCTGCTCGCTGGTCGCCTCGTTCTCGTATTTCAGCACCGCCCCCCCGGCGCGGGGCTTCTCGCGGCCTGCGGCTTCGCAGGCACCGCGGTCGTGTGTACAGCGAGCGCGCTGGCCCGACCCGAGCTGGTGGCCGTCATGGGCCTTGCCGGCCTTGCCCTTGGCCCCGTCTACCCCGTGATGATCTCGCTTGCCGGCCGGCGCTTCCCGCACGCGACCGGCACCGCGGCGGGGCTCGTCGGCGGCGCGGGGGCCCTGGGCGGCTTCGCGCTGCCCTGGCTCACGGGGGTCGTCGGGGACGCCGCGGGCGTGGTCACGGCGGTGGGTGTGCTCGGCGCCTTCTGTCTCATGATCGCCGGGGCGGCGCTGGCGCTGGCGCGTCAAAGCGACGCGGGGCCTCCCTGCCCTGAACTGAGAGAAGAAGTGTGAGAAGATCCGGCGCGCGCCTCGCGCAGGACTTTTCTCATGAGCCAGTACTTTCGCATCCATCCCCAGAGCCCGCAGAAGCGCCTCGTACAGCAGGCGGCGGCCATGGTGCAGGACGGCGGCGTGATCGTGTATCCGACCGACTCGGCCTACGCGCTCGGGTGTCGCCTGGGCGACAAGGCGGCTCTCGACCGTATCTGCAGCATCCGCCGACTCGCTTCCGGGCATCAATTCACCCTCGCCTGCCGCGACCTCTCGGAGATCGCGAGCTACGCCGTGGTCGGGAACTCCGAGTTCCGGCTGCTGAAGGCGCTCACGCCGGGGCCCTACACTTTCATCCTGCCCGCAACGCGGGAGGTGCCGAAGCGGCTGCTGCATCCGAAGCGCCGCACCATCGGCCTGCGCGTTCCGGATCACGTGATCGCGCAGGCGCTGCTCGAGGCGATCGGCGCGCCGCTGCTGACCACGAGCCTGGTCCTTCCCGGCGACGAGCAGCCACTCGCGGATCCCGAAGAAATCCGGGCAAGGCTCGAGCATCAGGTCGACCTGGTGATCGATGGCGGCCCCGGCGAGCAGGAGACGACCACGGTCGTGGACCTCCTCGGGCCGGAGCCCGTGGTGGTGCGCGCGGGCAAGGGCAGCACATCCAGCTTCGCCTGAGCCGGCCCCCGTGGTACAAGGGGGCTCACCTCGAGGAGCCTCCCGTGCAGACCCTGCGCCGCCTCTCGCTCGCCGCCGTCGTCCTGATCGCCGTCTTCACGGCCCTGCTCGTTGCCGCCCCTGCCCCCGCCCGAGCCGCGGACACGCCCGATCCGGGGACGCTCGGCCCCTTCGCGGTGGGCCACGAATCCTTCACGGTCGTGGATCCGACCCGGCTGGAGGGGGCTCCCGGTCAGCTCGCCGACCGTCAGCTAGCCGTTGACGTCTGGTACCCGGTCGCTCCGGCGCAGGCGTCGGGATCCTTCGCTCCTTACTCTTTCCAGCTGCTGGGCCTTGGCTTCACGTCGACGGTGGCCCGCGAGGGAGCGCCGCCGATCCCGAACGTGGCGCGGCCGCTCATCGTCTTCTCGCATGGCAGCGGCGGCATCAGCGTTCAGTCCACGAATCTATGCGAGACGCTGGCGAGCCATGGCTTCGTCGTCGCGGCGCCGAACCATACCGGCAACACGGCGGGCGACTCCTTTCTCGGCCGGAGCTTCCCCTTCGCGGTGAGCGCGCGAAACCGGCCGCGCGATGTATCCCTCCTGATCAACCGCATGATCACGCGGACGCGAACGCCTGGCGATCGCCTCTACCACGTCGTGAACCCGTACCAGATCGGCGTCGCTGGGCATTCCTTCGGCGGCTTTACCGCGCTGGCCGTCGCCGGCGGTTACGGCGACTACGCCCCCGACCCGCGCGTACGCGCGATCATGCCCATTGCACCGGCGGCGCGGATCCTCACGGATCAGGAGATCGCAGGGATAAGGGTCCCAACCTTGGTACTGGGCGGCACGCTCGATACCACGACGCCTCTCGAGCCCAACAGCCGCATCGCGTTCGAGCTGCCGGCCTCGCGCCGCGTCTACCGGGCCGACGAGATCGGCGCCGGTCATTCGCACTTCGCCAGCGTGTGCAAGCTGGGGGAGGTACTGCTCTCCACCTACGGCGCCCCGCTCTCGTTCGTGGTGAGCAATGTGCCGGGCTACTTCGAGACGTGCGGCCCGAACGCGTTGCCAATCGCCGTTGCCGAGCGGATCCAGAATTTTTACGCGGTCTCGTTCTTCCGCCGCCATCTGATGCAGGACACGCGCTACGAGGTCTTCCTGACCGAGGTCTGGGCACAGATCATGGAGCCGGGCGTGGCCTACCAGCGCCGGAGCCCGGGCCTCCCACTGTTCTGAGTTGCTCGTGGCCGTGAGGCCTCGAGCCGAGGGCGGAGGCGTAGGCAGGATCGCTGAAATTTCCCCGCGGGGCATACTTGGTCGGCCTCCGACCCCGAAACGGGTTATGCTGCCGGGCTTCGAGGCCGTTGTACTCGGGGGGGGCAGCGACTTGCTCAAAACCTTTCTCGGCCGTGTCCTGCTGCTGGCCATTCTCGGATCGATCTCGGCGGGAGGGGCTCCCCGCTCGGCGCAAGCGGACGGCGACGACTTCTCGACCGACTCGACCGCCCCGCTCCCGAATGTGGACGCCGCCGGGCCCGCAGCCCCGACGTCCTACGGCGTCTTCTACGAGCGCTTCGAGCCGACCTTCTATGCCGGGTACGCGCCTCGAACGCTCGACCCGGGCCGGATCGAGCTCCACGTCGGCCGCGGCAATCAGGTCCGCGCCACGGTCGTTCTCTCCGATGAGGTCCTGGGTTCCTACGCGCAAGACCTGCTGGCTCGCTATCGCACCTTCCGATCGCTGATCGATGGGGGCGAGATCCATCTGACGCAGAATGTGGCGTTCGAGTCCCTGGAGACGACCGAGCAGAGCCTGGCTCTCGAGAAGCTGGTCGCGGACGAGAAGGGCCTGCCGGCACAGGCCGTGCGAGATCGGAACTTGAAGTTGATGGAGCGCCTCAATCCGGGCCGCGTATTCCGGATCCGGATGCCGCTCGACGAGGTCGTCGGCCGCTGGATCGCGAAGGCAACGCTCGCGGGTCCGGAGCCTCTGGA